>CAMDBU010000074.1 GCA_945889495.1 Syntrophobacter sp. SbD2
CACGGATTGTTCACCAAGATTGCAATCTGTGGACTGGCGAGCCAATCCCGATGAGGAAACCACCGACTGGAGAGCCGTGTGCGGGAAAACCGCACGCACGGTTCGGAGGGAGGGGACGGCGAAAGCCGTTTCCTACCCCTATCGGATTGCCAATTCGCTGCATCACCAAGTCGTTCACCGATACAGCGGCAGGGCGGCGATGCGCCGTTCTATCTCTGCCATCATTTTTTTGTATTCAGCGCCATCGACGCCGCCGAAGCGGCGCTTGAACTCGGCCTCGGCCATGAACTCTGGCAGGTCGGCGGTGGCGGGCATGAGATCGCTTTCCTTGACGCCAGCGCCGACTGCCGATTGAAGCTTCTTGGCGGCGGTGCCATTGGTCGCTACTTCGCCAAATCGGCTGCCGGCGCGGTCGGCGGCGATGTCGTTAAAAGAAAAGCCGCTGCCGCCGCGGCTGTCGGAGATTTCTTTGAATAGACCAACGGCGTCGGATAACGGGCTACCGGCGCTGACGGCAAGGGCCGCCGATACGATGAAGTGTTTGGCGAAGTCGTCGCGTTGGCTGAGCAGCAGTTCATGCTGCACTGGCTTCGGCCGCGATTTCATCTCAGGTAGAATTTGATCGGAGCTCTTGCCATTCGCGTAGACCGCTAAGACCAAGATCGCGGCGCGGTTTTCGCTGGGGGCGTCGCTCTGAGCGGAACGTTCTTTGGCCAGCTGGAAAAAGGGTATGAGAAAATCGACCAAGGAAACTTTCTTGCCATGGTGCTTTTGCGCGACGCTGACGAGCCGCTCTTGATAGATCGCGATGCGTTCCTGATCTTTGGCCGGTACGATGGCGGCGCGCAGGGTTTTAAGTGCGCCCTCCTGCCACTCATAGGTGAGGGCGACGTTGCGTTCCTTGATTGTGACGTTCTGAATGATTTGCGTCACCGTGCTGAGGTCCAGATCCGCTCGCACTAGCGCCGGGACCTTGGCGATAACATAGTGTGCCAACCAGGATGGGATCGGTAGTTTGCCGACGCGTAGCCTTTCGATCGCCGGCAGCGGCAATTGTTCGACCACCGTGGCGTTGACGTTAAGGTAAAGGCTTACCGGCACCAGCGGTACTTTTAGACTCGCGCCGACGAGCGCACCGCCGCTGTGCAATTCAACCCGCGCGCTACCGCCACCATACTGATGGGCCAAATAGTTGGCCGCCAGATCGAGATCGCCGGCATTGACCGTGACGGTGCGCCGCGCGCCCGACTTCAACTTGCGTGGATCGTTTTGATCGAGGATGCGCTTGGCGCGCTCCATGCTTGACGGCGTGACCTCGGCGGCGCGGTTGATTGCCGGCTGGGTGTCGACAGCCAAAAACGCCGCACCGCCAAGTAATAAGGGTGTCGCAAATATCAGGAGAAAGATCAGCTTGAAAAGCAATCGCATGTTGTTGTCTCCAGTGAGGTTGCTGGCGAATTCGCTAATTCTAGCCGATTTAAGCCGGACTTGGGCAAGCTTTTCTGTGAAAGAGTAGCGTAGGGTGCGCTGTGCGCACCGTCCGGCCGTTGGTGCGCACGGCGCACCCGACAAAGCACAAGCGCTCCGCTCGAATCAACTCAGAATCGTAGGATGGGTTGAGTTCTGACGAAACCCATCAACTTGGACTCAGCTCAACTCATGCTTCAACCAATTGACGATGGTGGGAAAGGTCTGCGGCGTCTGGCCCATGTGGCCGCCGGGGAAGACTCTGGCCGACTTGGGCGTGCCGTATTCTAGTAAAATATAAAGATCGGCGATCGGGGTTTTGGCGATCGCTATTGCAGTGGGTACAGCGCGAGCGCAATCGATAGCCGACCGCCCATATTATGCACTGCCATCGTAGGACCAGACATTACCGAGTTCGAATCGGTCCCTTGTTCAGAAGTCGAATAGGCTCAACGTTTGGGTTGCCAAACCGCCACTCCTGGCACAACTGAGAAATCGGCGTCGTTTGAAGCCAAGTCAGTGAGAGATAAAGATTGCATCAGCGCTGCAGTGAGAGAATCGTTGGTTAGAAGTCCGCCGGTTGCGGAGAACTCTTGGGCAGTGTGCAAGTGAGCCGAAGTGAATGGCTCGACCGCCACGTTGAAAGTCGAAACCATGTCGGTTGCCACGCGATAATCGGAGAGCTGTCGCACGAGCGACGGATTCTCCTTGAGTTTTCTGACAGCAATATTAGGCTTAAGTCCATGAGTCCGAATCGCTTCCAGAATCATCAGACGATGCGCAAGTTCAGCTAGGGTGACAACGGACGTGATTCCGTCCAGTTCGCCAACCTCGACTCTTGTAAGAAACGCCGTACACGCGGCTGTCAGCGGCGTGCTGGTGAAGTGGTATACGAAAATGTTCGCGTCAATAAAGACGCGGCTACCGGATGGGATTGCGGCCAGATCTTTAGGCGAGGATTGAGAACTCATTGCTTTCGGCAACGTCCTGGACGGTTTCCGGGTCGAGACCTTTGAGTAGGCCCTGCGATTTCTCGACATTGCTCTGGCGAACTACTTTCAGCAGGACTTGCTCCTTATCGTGGCAAGGAAGAGGTGTCAGCGGTGTCAGTTTTCCATCCTCGTAGATAGCGTGAATCGTCAGCGCCTCCATAACTAATCCTTTCTCTTTATTGCCGGCTGCCATAAATAAACTCTACGCGGAAGTATACTCCCTCTTACCACGCGCCTCAACCAATATGCGTGGACCGGCGGTTGGGCTGACGGGAAAAGCGCACGCAAGCTTGATCCAGTGAGATCGTTGAACAGAGATTGCCAGAACCTCATCTGCCACTGACCCAGAAAAACAAAACCCCGCTGGAGGCCTTGCGGCTGATCCAACGGGGAGGAGATACTGCAAACTACATAGTGAGCCGTAGATGCCGTGTCAAGTTGATACTGCTCATTAGAGGAATGCTTCGCGCCCCCTCAACTCAGCTCCGTCTTCAACCAATTGACGATGGTCGGAAAGGTTTGCGGGGTTTGGCCCATGTGGCCGCCGGGGAAGATTCTTGCCGATTTTGGGCTGCCGTATTCCAATAAAATGTAAAGATCGGCGATCGGGGTTTGCAGGTCGTCTTTGCCGTTGACGATGAGCATGGGGCAGGACGGTTTGTCGAGCCAGCCCTGGTCCTTGAGCGACAAGGACGACCAGGGTTTGAACAGGTCGTCGAATTTGTCGACGCCGAACAGCCGGCAGCGGGCGATGTCATGGTCCATCAGATAACTTGCGGCGTTGGTCGATTCGCGCAGCCAGTCTTCCTGGAAAAAATAATGCACGCCGCCGCCCCAGACGATGGCGGCGCGCAGCCGCTTGGCTTCGACGTAGGCCATCTTGGCCGACCAGTAGCCGCCGAAGCTCCGCCCCATGATGGCGATTCTTTTCGGGTCGACGTCGCTACGGGTTTCTAAGTAATCGATCACCGCGCTGAAGATCGAGTCGGCGCTCGGTGACGCTTTGATCGGGCACTCGCCGACGCCGGGCATGTCGACGGCGCAGCTCGCCAAGCCGGCTTTTTGCAAGCCTTCGTCATACTCGTAGCTCTCGGCTTTGAATGAATCGATGCCGCCGAAGTTGATCACGATGGCGTGGCGCTGGCCGTCTTTCGGCACGCGCACGTAGATGGGAATCTTGCCGACCTTGGAGTCGATCTCGATCCGTTCCAGCACCGGCGCAAAATACTTGCCGGCCTTCTCGTAGACTTCCAAGCTTTTGCGGAAGCATTCCATCTTGCCCGGCGTGTGCGGCGTCGGGTAGCGGCCGGTGGCGTAGTAGCAGTAGGCTTGGACATAGGCTTCGCGGGCTTCTTTGAACTTGCCTTCCTTCTCGAACTGAACGGCTTGTTCTTCATATGGCCGCGCCACTCGCGTCCATTCCTTGGCCCAGAGCTCTGGGTCTTTGCTGGTCAGATTGGCGAGCACCGACTGGACATCGGCCATCTTGGCGTGGCGAAAGGTGTTGCGCTTCTCGGTGCGTGACAGCACCATGGCTTTGATTTCATCTAAGTTTTTTACCCGGCCCATGAAAATCTCCTTCGAATTGGCGGACGGTTTGGATGCTCCGACGATCTACTTCACCTTGACTTTAACTTCAACCGTTGCCTAATATCCGCCAATTCGTAAGACGGTAGTTGCCCATGAGGAGAGCATGAGGAGAGTTTGATGAAGCGGTTATTAATTTTTCTGCTGGTTATCTGGTGGTTCGGCGCGGCGGCGGTCACGGCGCAGCAGCCCAAGCGCGGTGGCACCTTGACCATCGGTTTCAAAGAGGAGCCCGACCGTCTCGACGCGCGCTATCAGGGGCGTCGCTTCATACTCTTCCCAGAAGTTTTCGAAAGCTTGGCGGTGTTCGGCAAAAGCATGAGCGACATCCGGCCGGCCTTGGCGGAGAAGTGGGAACAGCCCAATCCGACCACTTATATTTTTCACCTGCGTAAGGGCGTGAAATTTCACAACGGCCGCGAGATGACCGCCGAGGATGTTAAGACCAACATCGAATGGCGCAGCAAGGGCACGCCCAAAGACTGGCCGCGCATGCGCAATCTCGAGGCGATGGGCAAGATCAAGGAAGTCGAGATCCTCGACAAGTACAAGATCAAGATCACCATCGACGAGCCCGGGCCGATGATGGTGACGGCGTTCACCGGCGGCGATACCGGATTGCCGGGGATCATTCCGCCGGAGAGCGCGACCAAGTTGATGATGGGCAAGGGCGGCACGCTGCCCATCGGCACTGGGCCGTTCAAAGTCAAAGAGTGGGTGTCGGGCAGTCATATCATCATGGAGCGCTTCGACGACTACTGGGGGCCCAAGGCGTTGGTGGACCGGATCGTATTCAAGTTTATCTTCGACGACGACGCGCGCTTGATCGCGCTCCAGCGCGGCGATGTCGATATCGCCGAACAGATCACCGGCGCCGTGCTGCCGATCATACAGAAAGATCCCAACCTGCAGCAGTTCAAAACCTTGCGCACCTTCCGCGACATCAAGCTTTATTACAATAACAAGAACTGGCCCATGAGCGACGTGCGCTTTCGCCGGGCGCTGACCATGGTGGTGGACTTCGACAAGAACGTCGACGTGCTGCGCGGCGAAGCGGTGCGCGCCAAGAGTTTCATGGCCGGCTCGTCCTGGGCCAACGATCCGACCATCGGCAATCTATTTCCCAAGTACGATGCCGCCAAGGGCAAAGCGTTGATCAAGGAAGTGGAAAAAGCCGCCGGCAAAGCGATCCCGGAATTGGTCTACGTCAGCCCCAATCGCGATGTCTATGTTAAAATCGCCAACCTGCACTACGCGGCCTACACCGCGGCGGGTTTGAAGATCAACTTAAAAATGGTCGATCCCAACCAGTGGTTGCGCGACCGTGGCGAGGGCAAATACGACATCACGCTCGCCGGCGGCGGCGGGCCGGGCATGGACCCGCTTTATCAGGCGCGCATGTTCGGTTCGGCCAAGGATGTCGGCTTGATCGAGCGCGACGGCTTCAACATCCCGCGCTGGGTCAACAAGGAATATGACTCTTTGATCCGCAAGGCGCAGTCGACGGAAGATAAAAAAGTCCGCGCCAAGCTCTACCAGGCGGCGGATAAGATTCTCATGACCGAGCTGCCGGCGGCGCCCTACTATCATGAAGTCTACACCCATGCGGCGAAGAAATACGTCAAGGGCATCATCACCATGGAGAGCGGCGACCCCCATCTGCACACACCGGCAGGGCAGGTCTGGCTCGACAAATAGTTTTCGCGCCGCGAAAACTATTTGAATCTCAAATTGCAAATTTCAGATTTCAAATTGGCCGCTCGCCGGCTTTGCCGGCATCGCTTTCGGACATGATCGTTTATTTACTCAAACGGCTGGCGCAGTTGGTGCCGGTATTATTTGGCTGTTCGCTGGTGGTGTTTCTTTCCTTGCAGCTCCTGCCGGGGGATGCGGCGCAGGTGTTGTTGGGCGACCGGGAGTTCAATCAGACCGATTATCTGGCCATGCGCGAGTATCTCGGCTTGGACGAGCCGGTCTACATGCAGTACTACAAGTATCTGGCCAACGTGGTGCAGGGGGATTTCGGCCGCTCGGTGCGCACCCATGAAAAAGTCTTGCCGGCGATCCTCGACCGCTTTCCAGCGAGCCTAACGCTTGCCGCCGCGGCTCTGTTGATCGCTTTGATCATCGGCATTCCGATCGGCATTCTCTCCGCCGTCAAACCCTACTCGCGCCTCGACCAGGGCAGCATGATCGGCGCGCTACTCGGCGTGTCGATGCCGAGTTTCTGGCTGGCGTTGATGTTGATTCTGCTCTTCTCCCTCTATCTCGACTGGTTGCCGGCGTCTGGTCGTGGCATACCGCCAGATTTGAAACATCTGGTGCTGCCCGCCTTCGTGCTTGGCAGTGCCTACGCGGCGACCATTTGCCGGCTGACCCGCTCGTGCATGCTCGAAGTGCTAAACTACGATTTCGTGCGCACGGCGCGGGCCAAGGGCTTGCGCGAAATGTTCGTCATCAACAAGCATGCCTTTCGTAACGCGCTGATTCCGGTGGTCACCGAAGTGGGCATCTCGATTGTCGGCTTGATCGAAGGCAGCACGGTGATCGAAGTGGTGTTCGCCTGGCCGGGCATCGCCCGCCTGGCCTTTCAGGCGGCGCAGTACCGCGACTATCCGATGCTGCAGGGCTGCGTGCTGACCGTGGCGATACTGTTCGTGGTGGTCAATCTGATCGTCGACGCGCTTTATTATTATCTCGATCCACGGATCAAATTCGCTGGAGCCGGCCATGAAGGCTGAGGCGGCGCTCGCCAGCACGGCGCCCGCGCGCAGTCACAGCCCATGGCGCAACTACTGGCGCCAGTTTCGGCAAAACGGCCTGGGCCTGTGCGGCTTCGCCATCAGTGCGCTGATCACGGCGCTCGCCATCTTCGCGCCGGTGATCGCTCCCTATGACCCGATTCAGGTCAACGCCGACAAGATCTTCGAGGCGCGCAGCTGGAGCCATTGGCTCGGCACCGATGAGTTGGGGCGGGATTTTCTCTCGCGCTTGATTCACGGCGCCAGAATTTCGTTCTTCGTCGGCATCGTCGCGGTGGCGTTTAAGACCGTGGTCGGAACTTTTATTGGGCTGGTCACCGGTTACTTCGAAGGCGTCGTCGATAGCTTGCTGATGCGTTGTTTGGACGTGCTCTATGCGTTTCCGCGCACGCTGCTTGCCCTACTCATCTTGGCTGTGGTGGGGCCGAGCATCCCGGCGTTGATCTTCGTGATTGGCTTGGGCGGCATTCCGCAGTTCGCGCGCATCGTCCGCGGCGCCGTGCTGTCGGCCAAGCAAAACGAATATATCGTCGCCGCGCGCTCGCTGGGCGCCACCAGCACGAGGATACTTTGGCGCTATCTGTTGCCCAATGTGCTGGCGCCGATCCTGATTCTCTCCAGCTTGAGCCTGGCGCGGGCGATCACGGCGGAGGCTGGACTGAGCTTTCTTGGCCTGGGTGTCGATCCGACGCTGCCCACTTGGGGCGGCATGCTGCGCGCCGGCAGCCCCTATTTGCGCTTGCACCCCCACCTGGCGGTGTTTCCCGGCCTATTAATCATGTTGGCAGTCTTGGGATTTAATGCTATGGGAGATGCAATTCGCGATATTTTGGACCCGCGCATGTTGAATCGGGTGCGCGGAGGCCGTACAACGTGAGCTGAGCTAAGACTAAAACCTGTCCCCATGGCTGACCTACTCCAGGTAAAAAACCTCCAGACCTCTTTCTTCACTCCCGAAGGGGAAGTGCGCGCCATCGACGGCGTCAGCTTCGAGATCGCCGAGGGCAAGACCCTTGGTCTCGTCGGCGAGTCGGGCTGCGGCAAGAGCGTCACGTCGTTATCGATCATGCGCTTGATCCAGTCGCCGCCGGGGAAGATCGTCGGTGGCGAGATCATCTATCGGGGCAAGGATCTGCTCAAGCTCGGCAACGAGGCGATGCGCAAGATCCGCGGCAACGAGATCTCGATGATCTTCCAGGAGCCGATGACCTCGCTCAATCCAGTGTTCACCGTTGGCAACCAGATCGGCGAAGCGATCAAGCTGCACCAGGGTTTGGACAAGCAGGCGACCCGGGCGAAGACCATTGAAATGCTCCGGCTGGTGAAGATCGCCGACCCCGAGTCGCGGGTCGACGCCTATCCGCATCAGCTGTCCGGTGGCATGCGCCAGCGGGTGATGATCGCCATGGCGCTGTCATGCAATCCGTCGCTGCTCATCGCCGACGAACCGACCACGGCGCTGGACGTGACCATTCAGGCGCAGATACTCGATCTGATGAAAGAGTTGCAGCAAAAGATCGGCATGGCGCTCTTGCTCATCACCCACGATCTTGGCGTGGTCGCCGAGCAGGCCGACGATGTCGCGATCATGTACGCCGGCAAGATGGTCGAGCGCTCCAACACCCGGGAGATTTTCACCAGGCCGTTTCATCCCTATACCGTCGGCTTGCTCAATTCCTTGCCGAACACCGGCAGCGCGAAAAAACATCGCTTGGACGCCATCCCCGGCGTGGTGCCCAATCCCTTGCACCTGCCCACCGGTTGCCGCTTCCGCGACCGCTGCCCCAAGGCCGCCGAGCTCTGCGCCGAGAAAGAGCCGGAGTTGGTCGAGAAGGAGCCGGGGCACACGGTGGCTTGTCATTTTCCGCATTCCGAGATGCGGGCGAGTTAATGGAAAATTGATAATGGATATTTGAAAATGGAAGATTCGGAATCCTAATTTTACCTTTTGCCTTTTTCATTTTGCCTTGAGCTAACCCATGAGCTTGCTAGAAATCCGCAACTTAAAAAAACACTTTCCGGTCGGCGAAGGCTGGTTTTCGCGCGGCAAGGGAGCGGTGAAGGCGGTCGACGGCGTCGACTTGACCATTGAAGAGGGCGAGACCTTGGGCTTGGTCGGCGAGTCGGGTTGCGGCAAGTCGACCTTGGGGCGGACCATCCTGCGCTTGATCGAGCCGACCAGCGGCGAGATCAATTTTCTCGGCAAAAATTTATTATCCTTGTCCCAACGCGACCTGCGCACTGCCCGGCGCGACATGCAAATCATTTTTCAAGATCCCTACGCCTCGCTCAACCCGCGCATGCGCGTCGGCGACATCGTCGGCGAGGGGTTGGAGATCCACAAGCTCGCCAAGGGCAAAGCCAAGCGCGACCGGGTGATGGAATTGCTCCATCAGGTCGGGCTGCGCGACGATCACTACGACCGCTACCCCCATGAGTTCAGCGGCGGCCAGCGCCAGCGCATCGGCATCGCCCGCGCCCTGGCGGTCAATCCTAAATTCATCGTCTGCGACGAGCCGGTGTCGTCCCTCGACGTGTCGATCCAGGCGCAGATCATCAATTTACTGCAAGAGCTGCAAGAGAAGCTGCGGCTGACTTATCTATTCATCTCCCACGACCTGCGCGTGGTCGAACATATCAGCCATCGCGTAGCGATCATGTATCTCGGCAAGGTCGTCGAGATCGCCAAGAGCGACACCATCTACCGCGACGCCAAACATCCCTACACCCGCGCGCTCCTGTCCGCCGTGCCGATCCCCGACATGAGCAAGAAAAAAGAGCGCGTTGTGTTGGAGGGCGATGTGCCGAGTCCAGTCAACCCGCCGCCCGGCTGCACCTTCCATCCGCGCTGCGCCTACCGCGAAGCCGCGTGCAGCCAGACCGTGCCGCCGCTGGAGTTCAGCGCCGACGGCCACGGGGTCTCCTGCCATGTGTTCGGGCCGGGCAAGCGCCCTTAAATTGCTCGCTTAACCGCCGTTTTCGGAGAATCCCCAGGTAGTTGCAATAGCTTCAGCCGATGTTAAAATATCCTTGAGTTTAGCAGCAGGAAAAAAAGTCTAAGAATTTCATTGAAGGCCTCTCGGGAGAGATTCCGAGGGGTTTTTATTTTGTCCAGGAGTTGACGGTATGGCAGATGCAAGCGTCCCGATGACCAGCAAGGGGTTCCAGTTTTTAACCGAGGAGCTGAAACGCTTGAAGAGCGTCGAGCGGCCGAAGAATATCCGCGACATCGAAGAGGCGCGCGATCACGGCGATCTGTCGGAAAACGCCGAGTTTCACGCCGCTAAGGAACGCCAATCGTTGCTCGACGTGCAGATCCGCGAGATGGAAGACAAGATCGCCCGCGCTCAGGTGATCGACGTGTCTAAATTATCCGGTGGCAAAGTTTTGTTCGGCGCCACGGTCAGTTTGGCCGATGGCGATACCGGGGACAAGGTGGTATACAAAATCGTCGGCGATCACGAGGCCGAGCCGAAGAACGGAAAAATTTCGGTCAGTTCCCCCATCGCGCGGGCGTTGATCGGCAAGAGCGAGGGGGACGAAGTTCAGGTCCAAACTCCTACGGGCGTTCGCACGTTTGATGTTCTCGGCGTCGAATTTATCGACTAGTTCGCTGGTGCTCGTGGGGTGGGCCGGTCTGGAAGGGAAAGATGTCCTTTTCAGCGGCGCAGGCTGCTCCCAATAGTTTACTCTCGCGGTGTTCCACCGCCTTTTTCAATCTCAATTTCCCCCATCGCAGTTTTTGGCTCTTGCTGTTGGCCACGCTGAGCGCGGCGCCGGCGGCGGCGCAGATCGCCATCGAGGCGCGGGTCGGTTTCCACGGCGTGTTTCAATTGGGCCGGCCGTTTCCACTGGAGGTCGAGCTCAGCAACTCGGGTCGCCCGGCCGAAGGCATCCTCGACGTCCAAGTCTGGAAAGGCGGCGCGACCAAAGGCGGTGCGCCCTATCCGATCAAGTACCGGCGGGAAATCTTTCTCGCCGCCCAGGCGCGCAAGACCGTTCAGTTCACCGTCGATCCCGATTTCATCAGCCGGCCGCTGACCATTTCATTCACGAGCACCGCCGGTAACGGCACGCGCGAGATCGACCTGCGGCGCAGTTTCTCGCCGGCGCCGGTGTTGTTATTGGTCAACGACAGCGGCTCCCTGCCGGCCATGGCGCTCGGGCCGACGGCGCAGAGCCGGCTGGTGTCGCTGTCCTTGAGCGAACTGGCGGCCGACGCCCGGGCGCTGCTCGGCGTCTCCCATATCATTCTCTACGATCAATCCCTGCGCGATCTGTCCCGCCCGCAGCTGCTCGCTCTGGAAACCTGGCTCAGCGCGGGCGGCCGCCTGGTGGTCGTCGGCAGTTTGAACTTCGCGCTCTATCAAGAGCCGGTGATCAGCCGCTTTCTGCCGGTGCGGGTGAGCGGCACGCGGCGCATCTCGTTCACGCCAGCGGTTGGCAAGGATGAAACCAAAGTGACCATCGGCGACGTCTGGACCCAGCTATCGACGCCGTTGGGCGGCGAAGTGCGCGCCGAATCTCAAGGCGTGCCGCTGTGGGTCGACGCGGTGCGCGGCCGCGGCAAGATTATTTATCTTGCCCTCGACATCGGCCGGCCGCCGTTGTCCCAATGGCTTGGCTTGCCAAAATATTTGCAAACCCTGCTCGCGCCCGGCGCCGTCGACGAGCCCGGCGCGCGAGCGGAATGGAACGACGCGATCTTCACCCAGCTGATCACCAGCCCGACGTTCATTTCGACCTACGTGCCCTACGGCTCGCTGTTTTTCGCCATCGTCGGCTATCTCACGGTCATCGGTTTACTCAGCTGGGTGTGGCAGCGGCGCCGGCTGACCACGCGCCAGTCGCTGATCGGGCTTCTCATAGTAGTCACGGCGGGCAGCGGCGCGGGCTATGTTTATTTTAGCCGCGGCGGTCATATTCCCGACGGCGTGTTGCTGTCGTCGACGGTACTCGAGAGCGGTCCGGACGGCGTGGTCGACGCCCAGGCCAATCTGGCGTTGTTTTCCACCCAGCCGCGCCAGTATAACCTGCAAATGGAACGCGGCTGGATGGAGTTTACGCCGCTGTCCAATCGGCCGCGGGAGCCGCGCGAAGCGGCGGTGTTGAGCCAGGAAGGCGGCGGCGTGAGCCGCTTTCAGTTGTCGCTGCGCGAATGGGATTACCGCTTGTTTCGTCTGCGCTTCGTCGATCGTTTCAAGCTGCGCGCCGACTTTAACGTGCAGGGCGACAAGTTGACCATGAAAATCGATAACCAGAGCGGCAAGGATCTATTCGACTGCGGCCTGCTGTTGCCCGGGCAGCGTCATTTGCTGGGCGAAATCCGCCGCGGCGGCCGCTTGGACAAGGAATTCTCCCTGACACCGGCCAAGGATGGCAACAACGGTTCATCCAACCGCATCGAGGGCGTCAACTTTCGCGAGGTCAGCTTCGCCAACAAGACCCGCGATATTTTGTTTCACTCGTCGTTCTTTCCACGCGACGGCGACAGTCGCTGGAGTAGCGGCGCGGCGGTGTTCTTCGCCTGGGTGAAAGATCCGGCGCCGCGGCTGCGCATCGACGACCCGCGCATTCAAACCCAGGACTACGCGCTGTTTCGCGCGACGATCCCGCTCAATCGCGGAGAAGAAGAATGAACCGCAATCCGGTCTGGCGCGAGAGCATCGCGATCTATTTTGCCGAGGGACATGGCTTTCAGGTTTATTTCTACCTGCTGATCATTCTGGCGCCGGTGGAGTTTTTCTCGCTCTACATTCCGTCCCTCGACGCGCAGATGTGGAGCGGCTCGGCGAGTTTGTTCAAAGTCTGCGCGGTGACGGCGGAGCTGTTGGTGATTTATTTTTCTCTGCGGGTGGCCAACCAGGAGTTCGCCCCCTGGCGCTTCAAACCGCTGCGCCACTGGATTCGGGACGAGGGGCAAACGGTGCAAGTCATCGGCCAGGGCCAATGGAATTTCTTTCTCACCCATGTCGCCATCGCCTTGCTGTTGATTTTGCCGATGCTCTCCTGGGCCGGCGCCATCGCGCGCACGCCGTTCAGCAGTATCGTCGTTACTATGCTGCTGCTGTCGTTCTACGCGCTCAGCTATGGCGTGTGGGGTTTGGCGGCGCTGGCGCTCTGGGAGCGCCGACTGGAGAACCGCCAGGTGTTCGTGCGCTGTCTGTTCACCGGCTTGGTGATCATCACCGCGCTGTTTTACGGCGCCATCAATCCGGTGCTGTTTCTGGTCGCTTTTCTCGGCCGCCAGGAGTTGGCGCCGCTGATGATCTTCGGCTGGCCGCTGCCGGCCAACTGGATCCATTTCGCGTTTCACTTGCTACTGGGCGCCACGGGATTTTGGCTGCACCGCTGGGCGTTGAAAAAGGAACTGGTCGGATGACGCCGGAGGCGAGCACGCTTAACACTAAGTTCGACCAACTGTTGCGCTGGCAGCGGCGCAAGCGCTGGGAGCAAATCGCCGTCCTGGCGGCGGGCGCGGCTCTGGCTCTGGCGATCATGGTTGCGCCGCTGCATTTTCTGCTGCCGGTGATTTGGCTGCGTTGGCTGGTGCCGGTGGTGCTTCTGCTCGTTGTGTCGCCGGTGATTTTCTCCCGCCGTCGTTGGCGCGCCGCCGACGACACGCGCGCGGTGGTTGAACTGGATCGCCAGCTCGACCTGGCTGAGCGTGGGGTGACCGCGTGGGAACTCACTCGACGCGGCGACCAGAGCGGCGCGGCGCAGCTGGTGATCCAACAGGCGGAACAGCGCTTGCGCGCGGTGCAACCGCGCAATCTTTTTCCGCGCCGGTGGGGTTGGCCGGACTACGCCGTGGCGCCGCTTTTTTTGTGCTGGTTTGCGCTACTCTGGTTCGGTTTCGACGGCTCGTTAGAGCCGCGGGGCGCGGCGACCCCAAGCCTGGCGCAGAAGCTGAAAGAGTTTTCCCGCGACTTTCAGGAAAAGGCCAAGAGCGACGGGCTGCGCCAGAGTTTGCAGTTGGGCCAGGAGCTGGAAAAGCTAGCGCAGAAAAACCTCGCGGCGAAATCTACTGACGAGCAGCTGAAAAAAGATTTAGCCGGCATGAAACAAAAGCTCGATGGCGCCGGCAAGTCGGGCCAGCCGAACCAAACCATCGCCGGCGCCGAGAGTGAGCAAAGTCTGCGCGATTTAAAGGCCGAGCTCGAAGCGGCGCGCGATATGTTGAACATGCCGGACGGTTCGAAAACGCCGCAGCAGTGGATGGAGCGCTTGGCCGCGCTGCCGCAGCTGCGCAAACAGCTCGACGGCGGGCGCCAAGACGGCAAAGGGTTGGGTCAGCAGGAGTTGCAGTCGCTGCTCGACCGGCTCGACCAGCAGGTGACCAGCGCGCTCGACCGGCGCGCGCTTATTGATGCGCAGCAGTTTCTCGAACAGATGATGCAACAGGGGCAAGGCAAGGAGAGCAACGACGCCGCGCGGATCGCCGGCCGCGGCGAGGAGGATCAACCGGGCGATGGCGCGCGCGAGAAAAATCCCAGTAACCTGCCCGGCAAGGAGCCGGGGAAAAACGACGATAGCCAACGCTCGCTGCCGCAGTTCCGCGCCGACACGCGCACCCAGATCAAGGGCCAATTAGGCGAGGGCGAAAGCAGCGGCGTGGTTTTCAAGGGTAAGCCGACACCCGGCAAGAGCGAACTCACACCGCAGGAAGTGGTCGCCAACTACCGGCGCCAGGCGGAGCAGGAGCTCAATTCGGAAAAAGTTCCGGCGGCGCTGAAGGAGACGGTCAGGAAGTATTTTCTGTCTTTGGAAAAACAATAGTTGTTAGTTGCCAGTGGTCAGTTGTCAGAGCGGATTCCGGATCTTAACTGACCACTGGCAACTGACAACTAGCAACTACCAGAGGAGTTTGCATGGAATCGCATGAAGAGATCGAACGACGGATCGACAGCGCGCGGCGTACCTATGCCGAGGTTAAGGCTGAGATCGCCCGGGTCATTGTCGGCCATGAGGAGTTGATCGAGCAGGTGTTTGTCGCCCTGGTGTGCGGCGGCCATTGTTTGCTCGAAGGGGTGCCGGGGTTGGGCAAGACGTTGATGGTGCGCAGCTTGGGCGCGATGTTGAGCCTGAGCTTCTCGCGCATTCAGTTCACGCCCGATCTCATGCCGGCCGATATCACCGGCACCAACATGCTGACCGACGATCCGTCGGGGCGCAAGCTCTTTGAGTTTCAGCGCGGTCCGGTGTTTGCTCATGTGGTGCTCGCCGACGAGATCAACCGGGCGACGCCGAAGACCCAGTCGGCGTTGCTCGAAGCCATGCAGGAGCAGGGCGTCACCGTCGGTGGCAAGCTGCATCTGTTGGAAAATCCTTTTATGGTTCTGGCGACGCAAAATCCCATCGAGATGGAGGGCACCTATCCGCTGCCTGAGGCGCAGGTGGACCGGTTCTTTTTCAAATTGATTCTCCAATATCCGAGCCATGCCGAGTTGACCCGCATCGCCGATCTGACCACGGCGGCGGCGCCGGCGCTATTGCGGGAAATTCTCGACGCCCAGGGGATTTTGCAATTGCGCCAATGGGTGCGCGAGGTGCCGCTGGCCGATGTCGTTAAAGACTACGCGGTGCGTTTGATTCTGGCCACCCACGCCCAGGCGGGGAAAAATGGCGGCGAGTCCCTGGCCCAGCGCTATGTCATGTACGGCTCGAGCCCGCGCGGTTTGCAAAGCGTCATCCTCGCCGCCAAGGCGCGCGCGCTGTTCGTCGGCCGGCCCAACGTATCGTTTGACGATATCCGCACCATGCTGCTGCCGAGTCTGCGCCACCGTTTGATTCTCAACTTGGAAGCGGACGCCGATGGCGTGAATTCGGATAAGATATTGACTGAGCTGATCGCCCAGGTGGCGGAAGTGGCGTAGGCATGGGTCTCGCGTCTCGGGTCTCGGGTTTAGGGTTGACGGTGCCGCGAGTGATGGCCGCGCTGTCGCGGACTATTGGCGGTATGCACGGGAAGATTTCTCGCTTCGCTCGAAATGACCAGCGTGCAGTGAAGCACAATAGCGCGCTGTCCCAACGCCAGACCCTAAACCCTAGACCCGAGACCTTCTTCGACACCGACTTCCTGCGGCGCTTGGAGCGTTTGCACTTGATCGCCAAGCGTTTGAGTTGGGCTGGGGCGAAGGGGGAGCATGCGGTGTCGCGCAAAGGTTTTAGCCTGGAGTTTTCCGACTACCGGCGCTATCAGCGAGGCGACGATCTGCGCTACATCGATTGGAATATCTACCGCCGGCTCGACCGCTTGCTGCTGAAAGTCTTCACCGCCGAAGAGGAGATGAATATTTATTTGCTAGTGGACACCAGCCGCTCCATGGAAATGGCGGCCGAGGGTAATCCGACCAAGCTCGACTACGCCAAGAAGGTCGCCGCGGCGTTGGGCTATATTGGGCTCAAAAATCTCGACCGCGTCGGCGGCGCGGCGTTCTCTTCTATCTTGCACAAGCCGCTGACCTTGGGGCGCGGGCGCAAGCAGATACTCAGCATGTTCAACTTTCTCGCCAAGCTGTCGTGCACGGGCGAGACCAATCTGCGCGCATCGGTGCATTCCTTCACCAAGCTCTTTCCCCATGCTGGCATGGTGATTATCGTCAGCGATCTGTTCGATCCGAGCGGCTGGCGCGCCGCCTTGGAAGAACTCTCGGGGAAAAACTATCAAGTGCTGCTGGTCCATATCGTCGACGAGAGTGAATTGAAACCCAAAGCCTGGGGCGATGTCGCGCTGGTCGACGTCGAAGGCGGCGGCGAGCGCAAGTTTTTTCTCGACGCCGATCTGGTGCGCCGCTTCGAGAGCGAACTGGCGAATTATTTTCACGACATCGAAGCGATCTGCGCCAGCCGCAAGATCGACTATCTGCGCACCACCACCCAGGTGCCCTTCGATGAATTCGTTCTGCACACCCTGCGCCGGGTGAGCAGCGTGGCCTGATCTATGCTGTGGGGATTGCCAGCCGCGCTGTTGTTGCTCGCCGGGGCGATCCCGTTGATCCTGTTTCTCCATAGCTTGAAGCCGCGCGGTCTGAAGATCGCCACCACCACCATGTTCATCTGGCAGCGGGTGCTGCGCGAGCGGCCCCTGGGCACGCGCTTGGGCTGGCTGCTGCGCAAAAACCTTTTGCTGATTTTGCAGCTGCTCGCCGCCTGCGCTTTAATCGTCGCGCTCGCCGATCCGTCGCTGTTCCATATCGGCCCGCGTTCGGGCGATCTCGTCGTGGTGCTCGACTTGAGCGCGAGCATGAAGGCCAAGGGTAAGGACGGCAGCCGCTTCGATAACGCGCGCCGGGAGTTCAATTCACTAATCGATAAGCTTTCGTCCGAGCAAAAAATGCTCGTCATCGGTGCCGCCAGCGAGCCGCGGTTGTTGGCGCCCTTTACCGCCGACAAGCGCCGGCTGCGCCAGCTGGCGCGGACTTTGACGCCCACCGATGGGCCGGGAAAAATCACAGAAGCGATCCTATTCGCCCATGGCTTTCTCAAGCGCGCCAGCGCCGACCATGTGACGGTGATCAGCGATGGCGCCTTTGCCGGCGCCGAGGAATACTCTGCCGCCGCGGCGGCTCATCTGCGATTGATCAAAGTCGCCGGCGGCAGCGACAATATCGCCATCGTTGGTTTCGAAGTGCGCCGCCAGCCCGCGGGCGGACCGGCGCAGATCCTGGTGCATGTGCGCAACTTCACCGCTAAGGCGGTGCGGCTGCCGCTGGCGTTGTCTCTCGATGGCAAGGAAATCTTGCGCCAGGAAATCGACATCGGCGCCGACGACCGGCGCGTGCTGATCTATCCCTTCGACTACCCGCTGGCAGGCCGGTTGGTCGCGGAGCTCGATAGCGCCGACGATTTCGCCACCGACAATCGCGCTTATCTGGCGCTGGCGGACTCAGCACCGCTGCGCGTGCTCTACGTCGGCCCGGGCAACCCTTATCTGAATAATTTATTGCGCTCGTTTGCGAACATTGAATTGACCGCGCTGCCGCGCTGGGACGACGGCGCGGCGCGGGCGCAAAGTAAATTCGACCTGGTGATTTGCGACCGGGTGGCGCCGCCGGCGCTTAGCCAGGGCAATTTTATTTTCATCGATACGCTGCCGGCGCAATCGCCGCTGCAACGCCTCGCGCCAGTCGCCAACCCGCGCTTGCTCGCACCGCTGGCGGCCCATCCTCTAACCGCGGGACTCAACCTGGCCGAGCTGCAAGTGCGCGCGGGCGCGCCGCTGCGCGACGGCGGCGCAGGTTTCGCGCTGGCGCGTAGCGCCCAAGGGCCGCTGATTTATGCCTTGGAGAGCGGCAAGCTGCGCTTGGTTTACTTCGGTTTCGATCTGCTGCAGTCCGATCTGCCGCTGCGGGTGGCCTTCCCGGTTTTGTTTCACAATATTTTTGAATGGTTCCAGCCCCAGCGTTTGGAGTTTCCGGCGCAAGGCGCGCGCGCCGGAGCGCCCTACGAGATTTCGGCGGCGCCGGCCGATGGCGCCATGGAGATCATTCTGCCGAGCGGCAAGAAGGAAATGCTCGCTGGCGGTGGTTCGTTGGTATTCGCCGAGACTATGGAAGCGGGATTCTATACTTTCAAAGACAACCAGCGCCAAGGCCAGTTCGCGATCAATTTACTCGACGAAGCGGAATCGCGGATCGCATCGCGATTCAAATCCGCTTCAGCACCGCTGCCATCCGACAGCGCGGCGTCGGTGGAGCGCGGCTGGTCTTTGTGGCCGCTGCTGCTTGGCGCGGTGGTGTTTCTTCTTGGCGCGGAAATTGTCCTGGCTTACCGCCAAGGCGTGACGATGTATCCCGTGCTCTTGCGCGCTGGCGCGCTGGCGGCGCTCGCCGTTGCGCTGGTCAATCCGCGCTGGTTTCAACCGGCGGCGGCGCTGGATGTGATCTTCGGCGTCGATCTGTCGCGCAGCGTCGGCCAGGAGGGCCAGGAAAAGGCGCGCGAAGTTCTCGACTATGCCGCCGGGCTCAAACCCGCCGCGACGCGCACCGGGCTGGTGACTTTCGGCGCCGCGCCGCAGTGGGAGTTTCCGCCGCGCGAGCAGATTCCGCCGACGGAATTTTCCACCCGCCAGGACCGCGAGCAGACCGACATTCAATCAGTCCTGCAAGCCGCCGCGGCGCAGATCGGCGAAGGGCGCCAGGGGCGAATCTTGCTGTTCTCCGACGGCAATGAAAATCGCGGCGCCACGGCGCGGGTGGTGCCGCTGCTCCGCAGCCAGGGGGTGCAGGTGTGGACGCTGCCGGTCGGCTTGTCGCGCGGCCGCAACGAGATTTATCTGGCCGATCTGACTGTGCCGCGCCAAGTCGATAGCGCCGAGGGCTTCGAAATTCGCGGCCTGGTTGAAAGTCTGCGCGCGGCCCCGGCGCGGCTGCGTTTGCTGCGCGATGGTGTGCTTCATGCCGAGCGCGAGCTGCGTCTCAGCGCCGGTAGCAATCAGGTGTCGTTCCGCGATTCTTTACAAGAGCGCGGCAATCACCGCTATGAGCTGTTGGTCGAGTCGGCCGACGATACCCTGGCGGAAAATAATTTGCTCCAGGGCGTGGTCGAGGTGAAGGGGCCGCCGCGGGTGCTGCTCCTGTCGGCGCAGAAAGATAGCCGGCGCGTGCTGTCGCGGGTTCTCCAGGTTCAAGGCTACGCCGTGGTTGAAGCGGCGCCGGAAAGTCATTCGCTGGCGCTCGCCGAGCTCGCCGCCTTCGATTTACTCGTCCTCGACAATGTCCCGGCGTTTCAATTGACCCACGCGAAGATGGAAAGCATCGAAAAATATGTCCGCGACTTTGGCGGCGGATTGCTGGTTAGCGGCGGCTCCCAGAGCTACGGTGCCGGCGGTTACTACCGCACGCCGCTGGAGCGCATTCTGCCGGTGGACATGCGGCCACCGGCGAAATTGGAAATGCCCCATGTCGCGCTGCTGTTCGTCATAGATAAATCCGGCAGCATGGGCTCGGGCGCCGAGGGCAGCACCAAGCTCGATCTCGCCAAGGCCGCGGCTATCGCCGCCGCCGATATCATGAACCCGACGGATCAGGTCGGCATCCTGGCCTTCGACGCCAACTGGGATTGGGCGCTGCCGTTTCGCCAGGTCGGCAAGGGCGAGTGGATCACCGAGAAGCTGGCCAATCTGCAATCCGACGGCGGCACTGATTTATACAAAGCCATGGTCGAGGCCCATCGCGGCATCGCCAGCAAGACCGCATCGATCAAGCATGTCATCGCGCTGTCCGACGGACTCACCGACAAGGCCGACTTCCAATCGCTGGTGGCCAGGATGGCGCGGGACGGCATCACGGTGTCGACGGTGTCCATCGGCAACGACGCCGACGTCAAGCTGATGGCGGAGATCGCCAAGGAAGGCAAGGGGCGCGGCTACGTCGCCCTCGATCCGCAAACCATCCCGCAAATTTTTACCACCGAAACTTTACTGGTCTCGCGCGATTTACTGATCGAGAAACCGGTGGCGCCGACCATCGTCACCGCCGGCGGCGCGCTCAAAGGCATTCCACAAACTAACTTGCCGGCGTTGCGCGGTTACGTGCTGACCTATCCCAAGCCGCGCGCCGAGCTGCTCATGCGCGTCGACAAGGATCCGTTACTGGTGTCTTGGCGTTACGGGCTCGGCCGGGTGATGGCGTTTACTTCCGACCTGAGCGGCCGCTGGGGCAAGGATTGGGTGGGATGGAATAGTTTTCCGCAGTGGGCCAGTCAGATCAGCCGCGACACCATGCGGAAAATTCTCGACGGCAAGCTGCGCGTCGAATTTCACGGCGACGGCGACGCGGTGAAACTGGTGAGCGATTTAGTATCTCAGGACGGCAAGTTTTTAAATCATCTCGCGCTCAAGGCGACCATCGCCGCGCCCAATCAGGCGAGCCAGGAAGAGCGATTGCAGCAAAGCGCGCCGGGACGCTACGAAGGTCAATTTACGCCGAGCCAGCGCGGCATCCATTTCGTCACGCTCTACGCCGAAGGCAAAGCCGGCGCGGCGCCGCTGACGGTGGCGACGGTGCCCTACATCGCGCCCTATCCCAAGGAGTACCGCGAGTTGAAGCCCAACCTGGCGCTGCTCAGCCGGCTCGCCGAAGACACCGGCGGCGAGATGCTCGACCCGGAAAAGTTTCACGAGGGTCTCAAGCGGCTGTACACGCCGACGCCGGGGAAAAGTTCCCAGGGGCAGGAGACCTGGTGGCCGCTGGCGAGCGCCGGGCTGCTGCTGTTTCTCGCCGATTTGGTTTTGCGTAGCTGGCCTTGGCGGCCGGTGGCTGGCTTGACCCCGGCGGGGTTGGATGGCTAGTATTGGTCAGAATTCGGCCCAATGGTTGGAGATTTGACTATGCGTGTCTTGCCACTGTCAGAGGTAAAGTCGAAGCTCAGCGAGCTGGTCGACGTCATCGAGCGGCGCGACGAAGAGGTGACGATCACCCGCAATGGCCGCGCCGTGGCGATGATCGTCAGCAAGGACGAGTACGAGGGCTGGCGCGAAACGGTGGAGATCACCAAGGACAAAGAGTTCGTGAAGGAGATTCGCGCCGGCATACGGCAGCTTGGTCGCTCAAAGAAACGTTACGCGGTTGGAGAACTTTTCGAAGACTAACCGCCGGCATCGTCGCGCCGACCCTCAGAGTGCCGCCGCAGGTGCGCGAACTGATTCGGCGGTCCCATCCTGAACTGAAACGAAAGTTACGTCTGGCGTTGGCGGAGCTGCTCGACGATCCCGCGGTTGGCAAGCAACTTCAGCGGGAGCTCAAAGGGTATCGTAGTTTGCGCGTTGGCCGTTACCGCATCATCTATCGAGCCGTAAAGCTGGGCATCGACGTGATCGCCATCGGACCGCGGCGCACGATCTATCATGTCGCCGACGGCGATCCGAAATGATTTTTAAGGAGAACATTGGACATGAGAGTGAAGCGAAATTTATCCATCGGTATGGCACTTGGGCTGATTTGCGCGGCCTGGAATCTCCCGGTTGCCCAGGCGCAGAAGCTCCAGCAGGTGCGCGTGGCGTTGTCGACGCCGACGCCGCATATGGCGCCGTTGTTCGTCGCCAAGGACAAGCGGTTCTACGAGAAGTACGGTCTCGACGTACAGTTGATCCTAGTCAACAGCGGGTCGCTGGTGGCGCAAATGTTCCAGGCCGGCGAGATTCAGATCACCGCCAACGCGCCGGCGTCGCTGGTCAGCCTCGCCGCCACCGGCGAGAAGATGAGTTTCTTTTTCGGCCTGAGCAACACCTCGCCGTTCTCCGTGGTCACCCAGCCGGGCATCCGGCGCGCCGAGGATCTCAAAGGCAAAAAGATCGGCACGGCGCGCTTCGGCGGTTCGTCGCATATATCCGCCTTGATCGCTCTCGAACATTTGGGGTTGGATCTTAAGCGCGACAAGATCACTTTGATTCAAACCGGCGTCGATCCCGACCGCATGGTGGCGCTGGAAAACAAAGCCATCGACGCCGGCATGCTGCAACGGGTGGCGACCAAGGTGATGACCGGCAAGGGATTTTACAACCTGCTCAACATGCACGCCTCCAAGCTGCACTACCAGAACACCGGCCTGACGGTGAAAAAAGATTACGCCGCGGCCAACCCGAAAGTAGTCGACGGCTTCACCCGCGCGACCATCGAAGCCTACGCCGATATCTTCAAGAAGGAGAACAAGCAGTCGTTCAAGGAAATCATCGCCAGGAATTTGCGTCTGCGCAACGTCGACGCCGCCGAAGACTTCTATCTCGAAGCCCAGGAAGAACTCGACCGCAAACCCTACCCGACCCTGGAAGGCTTCAAGATCGTCATCAAATACGTCGCCGAACAAAACCCCAAAGCCGCCGCCATCAAGGCCGAGGAGATTGTCGACGGCAGCTGGTTGAAGCGACTGGACGACGAGAAGTTTTTCGACCGGGTGTATGGGGGGAAGTAGGCGAATCCGATGCTGGAATGTTGACACTCCATTCGACAATTTCTGACCGCCACGGCTGAAAAATGAGCGATCGCTGCCCATTCCATCGGCAGCCAAACACCGGAGGGTCAATCGCCGGGGGTTGCTGAGGCTCGTCAAGTTGACAAGCTCATCACAGAAATTTCTTTAAATTCAGCGTGTTTTGTGGTTATATACGGCCTTAGTGAGCCCGTTGAGCTGTTTCCGCGCTAACCTTCCGACCGACCTCGTAGCTAGTGGTCTTTCCCTTGCAGTCTTTTTTCATTCTGAAGCGTCTAAAGAGTGTGTCCGGCATCAAGTTAAGGAGAACTCGCTAAACAACCGATAAACATCCTAGGAAGCAAACTGAGCTAATCCGCACCGGGAGGGAGAAGCCATGAGCCCTGGAGATCCACTGAGAACCAACAAACCGATCCGCTCGCAGAAGACCGGCACGATCTTGCCGCGAGAAGGGACCTTCGTTCGGGCCGTCGAGAATATGGGACGGCAGTTGATTCTGGTTAATTTCGGTCCAGCTGGTGAAGAGTATCTGTTTCCGGACGAGATCGTGCCGGAAGCCGCCAAAGCTTAGATCCTCGCTATTCACATCGTTGATAGCGCAATGCTCTCGGCGCCCGCCGGGAGCCGCCGCTGTTTTGTCTGCCGATGATTCGCCATCGCCGCCAGCCATTTGGAATCTGCCCTGGGTATTTGATAGACATCCTGTGAGAACTACCTGGAGGTGGGCCATGAGCGAGCGAACCATCAAGGGCTATCACGCGCATATTTACTACGATCCCCAGCGCACTCGGGCCGCCGCTGAGAAGGTGCGCGCCGGATTGGCGCACTTCAACGTGCAACTCGGTAGCTGGCATGACCAGCCGGTGGGGCCCCATCTCGACGCCATGTACCAAGCGGTGTTTACCAACGATGAGTTCGCCAAGGTCGTGCCTTGGTTGATGCTCAATCGCGAAGGGCTATCGGTGTTGGTTCATCCCTCCACCGGCGATGGCTATGGCGATCACCTGGAGCGCTCGCTGTGGTTGGGCGAGCGTTTGAAGCTCAACGAGGGCGTGCTCAAGCGCGCGCATTAACGGTCACCTACCCATGAAACGCTTGCACTGCTCCATGGACCCGCTGATGATCGGTCATTTGAAAAACGTCTTGGCGACGTTTGGCATCAAATGCGTGACCAAGAAGATGGATCTGATCAGCGCCGCCGGGCAGCTGCCGCCCACCGAGTGTTGGCCGGAGCTTTGGGTGGT
Source organism: Syntrophobacter sp. SbD2 (assembly GCA_945889495.1). Taxonomy (GTDB): domain Bacteria; phylum Desulfobacterota; class Binatia; order UBA9968; family UBA9968; genus DP-20. The sequence continues at coordinate 23,983 of CAMDBU010000074.1, forward strand.
GGATGACGACAAGCTCGCCAAGGCCAAGGACATTCTAAGAAAATCTCTAGCGCCGCTGTCGTCGGTAAAAAAATCTTGGCTTTGTCAAAACTGCGATGAAAAGATCGAAGGGCAGTTCTCCGAATGTTGGAACTGCGGCTGCGACCGCGCCGGCAACCAAGCCCGCGGCGTGGTGCCGCTGGCGCGCCGGGCACGGCTGCGCCGCTAATTTCTCGTCCTTACTTATTCAGCGTTAGCAGGATCGTGCCGGCGACCACGGCGCCGCTGCCGATGGCGGTGCGCGGGGTGACTTTTTCCAAATCGCGCAGTAGCAAGATCGAACCGAGCAACACCCACATGGGCGTGGTCGCCATGATCGGTGCGATCAGCACCACCTGGCCGATGCTGACGGCGGCGCTGAAGAGCAGAAAGCCGACGGTCTCGAACAGGCTCGCCGAGACAAATGACTTTAGCGCGCGCCGCTCGGGCCAGATCATGCGCTTGCCTCGGCCGGTGAGGAGCAAGTAGCCGCCGAGAGTGACCAACGACGATAGACCGACCACACCGGAGTAGAGGAGCGGTTCGTTGGTGATCGTCAGCGCGTAGCGCGTGAATGGATGGATGATGCCGGAGAAAAACGCCGCCGCCAGCGGGAACAGGACGTCCAGCGGCTTGGCGTCGCGACGCGCATCCCGCGAATCCCAGCAGGTAATAAAAATCCCGGCAACGATGAGCAGCGTGCCGAGCATGATGTTGTGGCGCGCCGGTTCGCCCAGGAAGGCGATCGCTAGCGCGGCACTGAAAAATGGATGGGTCGAGCGCAAGGATGACGAGCGCGCCGAGCCGATGCGAGCGATGCCGGTGTAGCTCAGCCAACGCACGAAGGGCAGGGCGACGCCGACGGCGATGAACACCGCCATGGCGCGCGGATCGGCGCTCGGCACGCCGCCGCGGCAAAGTAAGATCGTCCAGACGACGATGGTTTGGACGATCAGCGAGATCAACGTGACGACCATTGGCGTCGAGTGCACCAAGCCGACGCGGGCGTAGAGATTGCCGGCGGCGTAAACCGCGGTGGAGGCGAGGGCGACGAGCTGGGGGGAAAAGTCCATGGGGTAGTTGTCAGTGGGCAGTGTTCAGTTGTCAGTTAAACCAAGAGCGGTGTCACGAGTGGTTCTATTCATAGCGAATTCCACCGCGTAGTTCTATTTCATCCGATGGTTTGACCCACTAGTGGGTCGATGTTAGAAGACGCGAGAGTTTCGCTGCGACGCTAGCAGAAGAAAGATTAATAGGGAGTTTCCATGGAGTATCGTCAGTTGGGTAATTCGGGTGTTCGCGTGTCCGTGGTCGGGCTCGGCACCAATCGCTTCGGTTCGCCGGACGTGCAGCAGGCCGAGGTCAACAAGATTATCGATGCCGCGCTGGATACCGGCGTCAATTTTCTCGACACCGCCAATGTTTACACCGAGGGCGGCTCGGAAACGACTCTCGGCGTTGCGCTCAAAGGGCGCATGGATAAATTCGTCGTCGCCACTAAGTTCAATTTTCCGCGCAAGACCAGCGCCAACAGCTGGGGCGCGTCGCGCTATCATATGATGCAGGCGGTGGAGCAGAGCCTGCGCCGCTTGCAGACCGATCATATTGATCTGTTCTACTGCCATCGCTGGGACGACACCACGCCCATCGAAGAAACCCTGCGCGGCTTGGACGATCTCGTTCGCATGGGCAAGGTGTGCTACCTCGGCGCGTCGTTGTACGCGTCCTGGCAGTTGGCCCATGCCAACCTGTTGGCGGAGGTGAAAGGCTGGACGCGCTTTGTCGTTTTGCAGTCGGAATACAACATGCTCAACCGCGGCGTCGAGCGCGAAGTGATGCCTTTCTGCCGCGCCCACAAAGTCGGCTTCGTGCCCTACTATCCATTGGCCGGCGGTTTTCTCACCGGCAAATATGAAATCGGCAAACCGCCGCCGCCCGGTTCCCGCGGCGAGTCGGTGAAGCTGGTGCAAGATCTGATGGTCGAGCGCAATTTCAATATTGTGACCAAGCTCAGCGCCTGGGCCAAGGACCATGGCCGTGGAGTTAACGAGTTGGCGCAAGCCTGGCTGCTAGCCCAGCCGAGCGTCTGCTCGGTGATCACCGGCGCCAAGCGCCCCGATCATGTGACCAGCAACGTCAAAGCATCGGACTGGCATCTGACGGCGGCGGAGCTGAAAGAGATTGAAGCGCTCTTGAAAGGCTAAGATATCTCACCACAGAGGGCACAGAGAGCACAGAGAAAAAGATTCGGAAAGATTTAACCACGAAAAACACGAAAGGCGCGAAAGTTCGGAACAAGATTCCGGACTCTTTTCTTCGTGAGTCTCGTGTTTTTCGTGGTTATTCTTCTTCCCCGCTCCCTTAAGTGACGAACGGTAAAACTAGTGGTGTGTCTCACGCTGTTGGGCGTTTATCCGGAGTCACTCACCACGAAGTGTTCATGAGCTTAAGCTCGTCCACAGGCAATGAAAATAGCGGATTTGTCTCCACAGGCTGCACTAACCTAATTCGTCATTCCCGCGCAGGCGGGAATCCAGGTTCGGCAACCGTCGTATTAACCTGGATACCCGCTTTCGCGGGTATGACGGAAACTGGTGCCGATTGGGTGTGCAGATCAACGACAGTACCGTAGGATGGGTAGAGGCACGGCAGCGAAACCCATCGATCCACTTCACGAGTACATGATGCAATAGCGCGGGGAGCATCAAAAGCATTCCCCCTTGTCTCTTTATGCTCGTCAAGGCATAAAGTGGTATGGCCGAGGTGGTCAAACCCGTTGCCTGGATTGGCTCCACTAAGAAAGATCTGCTGGCAATGCCGGAGGCTGTGCAAAGGGAGGTGGGGTTTATCTTATTTCAGGTTCAGTGTGGAAAAATGCCACCTGAAGCCAAACCCTTGAAGGGATTTGGCGGCGCAAGTGTCCAAGAAATTGTTATTGATTATGACCACGCAACGTACCGTTCGGTCTATACCGTTCGCTTTGCCGCCTGGATTTATGTGCTCCATGTTTTTAAGAAGAAGGCAAAGTCTGGTATCGCGACCCCGAAACTTGATCTTGAGTTGATTGAACGCCGTCTCAAGCAGGCGACTGAGATGGAGAAGAACCGGAGGAAATGACTATGGCTAAAAAGCGCGCTGCTGAACCGGTCGAATACGGCAGTGACAATATTTTTGCCGATCTCGATTTCGCCAATCCCGAAGAGCATCTGGCGAAAGCGAAGCTTGCCATGCAGATCGTCGAGATCATCCGTCAGCGCAGTCTGAATCAGACAGCTGCGGCAGCGATCCTGGGTATCGACCAACCCAAAGTATCTGCGTTGATGCGGGGGCAACTGAAAAACTTTTCGCTTGATCGGCTTTGTCGTTTCCTGAATCACCTCGATATGGATGTTGACATTGTCGTAAAGAACAAACCGCGTAGCCGCATTCATGGTGAAACACATATCCTGACAGTTCGATAAACCCATCGAGACGCGATTCGATTTACCGGTTCGCCGCGCTTTGGCGCCAATTAGCGATCTAATTGATGGGTATCACTTTGCTCCGCCCACCTACGGGATCGGTGCAAATTCGCAGTAGACACGCAAGTTATCGTTCCACTACAAGTCAAAGGACAAAGGGTAAAACTAGCTGCGCGGAGTTGACCGGCTGCTCGCGCTTGGGCGCTTTCGCCAGCTCAGCGATTTCCTGCTCCAACCAGCGGATGTATTGCCTTTGGGTGTGGCGTTTGGCGATGGCGGCGATGCATAGATCGCGCACCGCTTCGGCGTAGTCGGGCCAATTTTCGCGCATTGCGCGCGGCATTTTTATGTAGGTCGGCGGGTCGTCGAGGAATAGCGGGTCGCGGGCCAGCGTCCAGATATCGCATTGGGTCTCGCCGGTTGGGATGCGGTCGGGATCGACGCTGCGGTTGCCGTAGCGTTCGCCGTAGCTCAAGCCTTGCACCAAGTGGGTCAGTTCATGGCCGATGGTGTGGTAGGTGACCTTGCGCACGCGCAGTCTAATGATCAATTTATGCAGCTCGCCGCGCCGGTAGATCACCGTGGCGCTGCCCAGATGCTTGCGCGTGTAGCCGATGGTGATGGCGGCGTCTTTCAGCTCGGGGAAATAACCGAGCGAGCGCTGCACCATCTCCAAAGTGCGGCGCGTCAGGCGCTGTTTCATCTGCGGCGTCAGTCTGAGCGGCATTTTTAGCGCTTCCGGGGCAACCTGTCGTAGCAACGTCAATCTGTCATGTTAACGGCAAGGCGAAAATGTCAGGTCGGTTTGTTGGTAGCAGCCTCCAAGGTAGAAATCGGACCGTAGCGGAACCCCTGCTTCTTAGCTGGCGTTCGGTATAGGCCAAGTGTGTGCGT
>CAMDBU010000075.1 GCA_945889495.1 Syntrophobacter sp. SbD2
GCTCACCGCAACCCACATCCCTCGCTGCTCTTCGTGTCTTCGTTTTCCCATCGCCATGCAGAAAACTTTAGTACGTTATGTCGTTAGTGTCGATCTTCATCACCACGGATCACCCACTTTATTCTCGACTTTCACCACGGGCTGCTAGAGCACCTCCCGGCAATCCGCCACCGCCGCCGAATACCGCTGTGTCGACCGGCGTGTAGATCTTCACGCCAGGGTTCAAGCTCAAGACGTACCTAAGGCCACTGGTATGATCTCCGTGACGATGCGTCAGGACAACGAAATCGAGTCGCGTGAGGTCGACACCCAAAGTCCTTACGTTGTAGGCGAAGTCATTTCCCTCGCCTCCGGTATCAAACAATACTCGCTTGCCACCGTACTCGACCAAGGCCGAATAGCCCCAGCCTCGTTTCAGGGTAGAAGCCTTTCCGAACGCGCCGTACAGAATGGTCACACGAGCGGGCTCCTGAGCGGACGTGATGCCAATCAGCAAAAGCATCCAAAAGATGAATAGAGACAAAGCTGTCTTCTTCATACTTACCTCCTGTGTATGGCGTTTGGTCGGACGCCTAACGATCCCGCTTCAGCCGCCCACCGCTGCTTTTGGCGGTGGGTCGGCTGCAAGCGGCGGGTTAGGCGGGCCATGACAAAACCCGCCCTTTTGCCTCAATGCTTAGATACCTGGCTTCATCAACTCTGACAGGTCTACCCGAACGATGGGCCGACAGCCCCGAACTGCTTTACGTGCCAAGTGATGAGCCTCTTGGTTCTTGCGGCGGGGTATCCAAGCAAACTTAACTTGGTCAAATTGTCTCGCCAGACGCAGGATCTGGCCTTGAAGACCACGACGATTGTGACCGACACCTGCTTGGTAATCATCCTTCAACGCGGTTCGCATTCGATTGCAGTCAGACCGAATGCGGAGAAATCGATGGCCTTGTTCCGCTGCGATTTCGAGCGCACGGAGAATGGCTAGCGGTTCAGCTGCCTGAAGAGGTAGGTCTGCGTATGCTTCACCGAAGCTGGCTATAACCGCGCCGTCCCGACCGGGCTTGTGCGTTGCTCGTAGAACCAGTCCGATACCTGTGATGCTGCGCTGTTTTTCGAAGGACGCATCGACTCGAAATGTATGCCAGATTGGTCTGGTTGCGGAAACGGCGGGCATAGCCTTGTCCACCATTTGGAAGTTACCTCGTGGTTCCTCGGCGCGCCTAACGATCAGGCAACAGCCGCCCGCCGCTGCTTTTGGCGGCGGGTCGGCTGATGCCCGGGTTAGGCCAGGCTGGCGAATCCTCGAAGGAGTTGCTCGGTCTCATGGATGATCCGCTCCTGAGCAGCACCTGAGCGCCACCGTGGCGACGGTCGGTGGGGGATCTCCAGCACGGAATACGGAGAACAGGTGTGCGTACATTGAAACCTGTCGGAGACGTTGATCGCGTGGATGCGTCCCTCAACCACCTGCCTGCCTCATCCGGAAGCCCCGCAGCGCCGCCCAACCGAGCCACACGAACAGAGCAAACACGAGAGCCTGCGTCGCCGCGAAGGGGGTCTCTTGTTGCGTGGGCGCCAACTGCGCGAGCGGGGGCGTCTTGACGAAGAGCTGTCCAACCAGTACGAAGACGTTGAGATAGAGCGCTGCCACGGAGGTGATCACATACGTCGCCCGCCACCCGCCCTCCAGTTGCTTCCAGTATCGCGCCGCAAGACAGATGGCCAACACCACGAGCGACAGTGCCCCCACGACGTGTGGCGGCGCGACCTTCGTGAATGGAAAACCGAATCCGGTCACACTGGTGAGTAGCGTCGTCGCGAGAAAGAGCGTCGTCCAGCCGTCCAAACGCGCGCCGGCAATGAGCCCACCGACGACAACGAGTCCCGCGATGATTCCTACGACGCTCAAGACAACATGGATCAACGTAAACATTGGCAGGTCGAAAATCATGGAATTCTCCGTTAGTGACTAGCGGGCTCGGAAGCTCAAACCCACTCTAATAGGGTTGGCGGCGATCATTGCTTCGACAGGGCAGCGCAGAGCTCACTTGTGGTAAGAATCGCATGGGCGTAGGTAGGACCGTTAATCTCGTGCGCCGCGTGCATCGCCTCTGGCGAAAACGTCGCGGTAGCGTCACGCACCAAGGTCACGTGGTAGCCAAGCTCCACGCCGAACTTTGCGGTTGTCTCCAGGCATGTGTTGGCTAGCATTCCCACAAGCACAATCTTCTGCACTCCGCGCTGCTTCAGTTGCATATCAAGGTCGGTGTTTGCGAACCCGCTTGAACCCCAGTGCTCCTTGATCATCACGTCCTGCGGATCGGGCACAAAGTCTGGGTGCCACTCTCCGCCCCACTCTCCGGCGGCGAACACTTGCGCTTTGTGACCCCCGAGTTGATAGGGCGACGGGTGGTCCCAACCGCTAAAGTCCGTGGGCTTGGCGCGATGATGCGGGACGTAGAAGACTTGGATACCGGCAACGCGGGTCGCCGCCACCACCTCGCGCAGGTGAAGTAAAGTGCTCACCGCGTCGGCCACTGGCTTGGCGTAGCCATGGAGTTTGCCGCCTTCGCTGAGAAAGTCGTTGTACGGATCAACGAGAAGTAGGCCGGTGCGGTCGCTCGGGTAGGGCGTTGTGTTCATGCGTTCACCTTTTGGTTGGGACCTTCGTTCCTGTCAATTCTCGCCGCAAAGAAACCGTGGAGACATGGGGCACGCCATCGTGAAGCGTTCCCGGGGAAGCAATGTGCCGACCCTGGAAAGGCTGGCGAAGCGCTTGATTCTGGGCGGGGTTCATGACCGCATATTGCCACGGTTGTTTCCTCCGGGCCTAACTATTAAGTGAGCCGCCGTAGGCGCCGATAATTGCTGGTCGGCTTAGCCCGGCAACGGCTCGGACAATAAAAAGTTCAAATCGGCTGCAATATCCATCGGCTACCTCAATTTGTCAATGTCAAATTTCCCCGACAAAAGCCGCCCGGGACGGCGGGTTATCTCCCTAACGATCGGCGGCTTTTTCCGGCCAGCGCTCGAACTGTCATTGGTCATAGACGATCGGCAGGGCTGTTCACACCTCGCCCGCCACGGTTCAACACATGTGTGTAAATCATCGTGGTGCTTACATCACGGTGGCCGAGGAGTTCCTGCACCGTGCGAATGTCGTAGCCGTCTTCGAGCAAGTGAGTCGCAAAAGAATGGCGAAACGTGTGCGGGCTTGCCGGCTTGGCGATTCCAGCTTTGCGCACGGCCTCTTTCACTGCTTTCTGTAAAACCGATTCGTGAAGATGGTGTCTGCGCTTCTCTCCCGTTACCTTATCGATGTAATGGCTGGTTGCAGGAAATACCCACTGCCAACCCCACTCTTTCCCCGCGTTGGGATATTTGCGCTCGAGGGCGTTCGGCAAAGCGACGCGGCCCAAGCCGTGTTCGAGATCGCGCTGGTGTTGCGCTTTAATGATTTCGAGGTGCTTAGCGAGCGGCTCTTTCACCGCCCCGGGAAGCATCGTGTGCCGATCTTTATCGCCTTTGCCGGCACGCACAATTATTTGATTGCTGATGAAATCGATATCTTTGACCCTCAGCTGCAAACACTCCATCAGTCGGAGACCCGCTCCTAAAGAAGCATTACCATGAGCCAATCGGAATGATCGAGGACGGCGAGGATCGTTTTCACTTCTTGTCGGGTCAACACCACCGGTAGCCTGTGCGGTTTTTTCGCACGAATAACACCATCGACGTACCCGATCTCTTTTCGCAACACGTCGCGATAAAGAAACAAAATAGCGTTCAGCGCCTGGTTCTGCGTGGAAGCACTCACGTGCAATTCGCTGGCGAGGCTTGAAAGAAATTGCGCGATTTCTTTTTCGCTCATCTCGGCCGGATGCCGCTTATTATGAAAAAAAATAAATCGTTTGACCCAGTGAACATAGCTCTCCTCGGTCTTTGGACTGTAGTGCCGCATGCGAATCGCCTCGCGGACTTGGTCGAGTAGTTTCGGCTTCTGCGTCGTTGAAGTTGAAGGCGGCTGAACGCCGGCTTTGGAATTTAACCCGCCGTCGATTACGGCGAGCGAGTGGCCCGTCGGCTTAAGCGTGTATCCTGGCTCCATAGTACCCCCTTTTGCCAAACGCAAGTTTTATAGTGTATGACGTGCCAGCGATGGTGCGGACTTTCCCTATATTGGGAAAGTTTTCACAACTGACTACGCACGGCCCGAGTACGGCCGGTGTTGGCGTGGAGAAGAAAATCGATCGACTTCGAAATGAGCGGCTAAAGTAGTTCGCGAAACTGTTCAGGGGTCAGACCGGCGTCACGAACGATACCGCCCATTGTAAATGCGTTCACAGGATTGTGACGCGGAATGGTGAGAATCCGGCCTCCGTTGGACATGACGATGTGTTTCCCTTGCCGCGCGATTTGGAAGCCGGCTTTTTCAAGAGCGCGCACGGCGTCAAGGTGGTTGATGCGGGAATCTTCGGCAAGATTACACCGAGACTTCAAGCTCACGAATATCTTCGCCGCGAAGCTGCTCTTCGACCACGGCAAGATACTCGCGAATGGCGTCTTTGATGTTTTCTATAGCTTCCTGTTCCGTGGTGCCTTGCGACCAGCAACCCGGCAAACCAGGCACTGAAACACTGAATCCTTCTTCAGACTGTTGCAAGGCTATTTTGTATCGCATGCTTCACTCTCCGTTGAATCGTTGGCCCGGCCGACAAGACCGACGTTTACGATGATCGCGATGTTAATATTATTCCTAGATGCTGACAAGCTTCCGCCCAGACGGCATGGAACCGTTCAAGTCGTTCAAACTGTTCAAGCAATTAAAGAGTGGACTCGTTCCAAAGGTTCCAGTCGTTCCAATAGTTCCAGCCGTTTAAGACATTTCGGCTCGGCGCGATGAACTCGAACTGCCATACTTCGGTCCGCGCATGCCGCTATGCTTCAGATGATCGATCAAGTGTTTGATCATTACCGATAGTCGCGTCAGCGACGTTAGCAAATCATCGACGAGCTTCGCATCGACATAGCCTTGATCCTTTGCCACGTAGAGCTGCGAACGAACTTCACCGCACGATCCCTTGGCGACATAGAGAAATTGAATGAACTCCGGATTGCTGTCGCGCTCGAACCCTTCAGCGATATTGGACATGACCGACACCACCGCGTGCCGGATTTGATCCCGAAGGCCGAAGTCTTTGGCGAATTTCGGATCGTTCGTCAGTTTGTAGATGGCTCTCGTCAAGGCCCGGGCATCTTGCCAAATTTCCAAATCTACAAAATTTTTGATCGGCATTTTTTCCTCCCCAACGATTGGAACCTTTGGAACGACCGGAACGAAGCTTCAGAACAGCGCGGGTCGAAACCGGCGATCCACGATCATCGGGCGCTTAACGTTGGCGTATCTCGCGCGGCGTAGGCCGAGATTCTTTAAGTAACCCATCACGCTGCCGACCACCGCGCCCCAACGCTTGAGGCCAACCTGAAACCCTATCGATTCGTCCGCGGCGATGGATCCTTGATCGATGACGACATAGCACTGCACGCGCGACCCAACACCGCCTTCGGCAACTTCAAGGAACTGTACGAAGTTTTTTCTCCGGCGCATTTTGGACTCCCTCTTTTTAGAACTTTCTTAACAACCCAACCAATTTCCCGGCGATGCGGAACTCACCTTCGGAAACAATAATGGGCGCGTACTTGTCATTCTCCGCTTTGAGCGTGACCACGCCATCTTTTTTGTAGAAGCGTTTGAGCGTCGCTTCGCCATTGATCAAGGCGCAGACGATCTCGCCGTTCTCCGCCGTCGCTTGCTGCTTCAAGATCACCCGGTCGCCGTCCAAGATGCCGGCACCGATCATGCTGTCGCCCTGGACTAGTAAAGCGAACTGTTCGCCGCTGCCGATGTCGCTCGGGATCGAGAGAAAGCCTTCGGTATTTTCCTCGCTCAAAAACGGCTTGCCGGCGGGCACCCGGCCGAGCATGGGCACTTCGCGGCTGAGATTGAGCACCGCCTTGCCGAGGGCGTTCATGACTTCGAAAGCGCGCTTGCCGACCCGGCGGATGTAGCCCTTTTTCTCCAGCGCTTTTAGGTGATCGGAAACGCCGTTGGTCGAGGCGATCTTGAACTGCCGGCCGATCTCATGGATCGACGGCGCGAAACCTTGTTCGCGAATGCCCTTGAGCAGGAAATCGTAGATCGCCTTTTGCCGGTCGGTCAGGGGGGGAAGCATAGAAAGACGGTATACTGAAATTATTTTCAGTAGTCAACAGCGCGGCAAAGCCGTGCCGGTTCCAGCCGTTCCAAAGGTTTTCGGAGCAGTGGCGGATCGATCGAACTCCGACCGAGAACGGTTGGAACTGCTGGAACGGAGCGAAGCGGTGGAACGATTGGAACGGTTTAATGCGCGGCGCGCATCAAACCTTTTTTCGTTGATGCGTCAGGTAGTCGACCAGCATGTACTCGCCCAAGCGGTCGGGGCGGCTGTAGAAGGCGCGACCTTTGTTGATGCGGGTGAGATCGTCGACGAAGCCGCGCAGCACCGGGCTGTCGTCGAGCATGAAGGTGTTGATGGTAATGCCCTTGCGAGTGAGCCGCTCGGCTTCTTTCAGCGTCTCTTCGGCGGCGCGCTGGCTGATACCGCCGAAGCTGAGCGGCCATTCGCAGTAGAGCCGGCCCTGGCGGCAATAGGCCGTCGGCTGGCCGTCGGTGATGACGATGATCTGTTGGTTGGCGCTGGGCTTGCGGTCGAGCATCTGCGACGCCAGGTGCAAACCGTCCTGTAAATTGGTGAACGGATCGCCCATGTTCCAGGTCGCCTGGGGCAAGTCCTTGGCCTTGAGCTCGACGGCGCGGGTGAAAAAACCGACGATGCCGAAGTAATCGCGCGGATAGAGCGCGCGCACCAGACTCTCCATCGCCAGGGCGACTTTTTTCGCCGCCGCAAAGCGCCCCTCCCAGCTCATCGACCAGCTCATGTCGAGGAGCAGCACGGTGGCGGCGCGGGTGTTGAGCTCGGTCTCGTAAACTGAAAAATCGCTCGGCGCGATGCGCACCGGCACGCCGCCGCCGCGCACCAAGGCGTTCTTCAAAGTCTGGATCATGTTGATGTGCAAGGGATCGCCCTGCACATAGGGTTTGTTACTTTCGAGGATGATCTCTTGGCTGCCGCGGTTGCCGGTGGCGTGGCGGCCGATGCCGTCGCGGCGCAGTTGTTTGTAAATATCGCGCAGCGCCAGCTGGCCGATGCGGCGCACGCCCTTGGGCGTCAACTCGAAGCGGTCGCCGCTTTCCAGCACATAGCCGCCCTCTTCGAGCAGCGACTGCATGCGCATGATACCTTCGAAGTCCTGCTTGGGGTCGCCGCCGAGCAGCTTTTCGAGCAACTCCTTGTCGACGTCCTTCAACTGCATGCTCGACAGTTGGGACTCGAGCTTGCGCAGATCCTCCATGCGCTCCATGAGCTCCTGGGACTGCTGGAGATCCATCGGCGTCTGGCCGCGAAACAGGCTGCCTTCCCGGCGCAGCCAGTTTTCCAATTTGCGGATCTGATCGAGCTGCATGACCAACTGCTCGAAATCTTTTTCCGCGCCGGAGTCTTCGAAGCGGTAGGAGGTGAGCTTGTCGATGGCGTCGCTGGTCTTGCCTGGCAGATCGTTCAGGAACTGTTTATTTTCCTGCACATCTTGGCCCGACTGATCCATCTGTTCGAGGGTTTGCTGTTCCTGATCGACCACCGAGTCGAGCTTGTCCTGCACCTCGTCCATGGCCGACTGCAGCTTGTACTCGTCGTAGAGCTTGCGCATCTCGCGCGCCACTTGCGACAACAGATCTTCGATGCCCTTGGTCTGCTTCTCGCCCTGCTTGAGCCCCTTCTGCATGAGCTTGCGCATGGCTTGCTGCAAGTCGCCGGTGTCGTTCATGTTCTCATTTAATTGATCGAACACCGACTCCGGATCCAGCGACTCGCCGCCGCTGGCCGCCCAGCGGCTATAACGGATATGCACCATGGGTTATCTTTCGCGCGCTCGGTTGGGCTGCGACAATTCTCTACCTACTTGCCGTAGGTGACCCGGCCGCCTTCCATTTCCTTGTTGAGCTTTTGATGCAGATGCAAGCCCTCGAGGACGAACTCGGTGGCCGACGCCATCAGCGCCGGCGATTCCTGGATGCCCAAGGTTTTGATCGCTTCCTTGAGCCCAGGGATCTCCTTGATGCCTTCGAGATAATCCGGCGAAGCCATGTTGTCGGAGACCTCGACGCCCCAGCCAGAGTTGAAATACTCGATCACCTTCTGCAACGAGTTGAGGCTGAAATGCTGGTCGAAGACTTTGACGATGGAGCGGTTGATCAATTTCTCGACCAACTCGCCTTCCTTCTTTTCTTCGCCGACATACTCGATCTCGATCTTGCCCGCCGTCGACGCCATCAGCGCGTGCAGGTCGCTCACCCGCGGCACGATGTCGGTTTCCTTACAGCGCAGGGCGCGCTTCTCGGCGTTGCTGATCAAGCTCTCGTAATTATTGATAGTCACGCGCACGCTGACGCCCGAGGACTGGTTGATCTCGTTGGATTTGCGCGCCTCGAAGGTCAGGTTGCCGAGGATCTCTTTCATGAAGCGCGGCACTTCGACCTTGTGGCTGCGCTGGTCGGTCCACAGCGCCTCTTGCTCCATGATGCTAATTTCGTCTTCGAGCTTTTTCGGATAGTGGGTGCGAATCTGCACGTCGAAGCGGTCTTTGAGCGGGGTGATGATCCGGCCGCGGCTGGTGTAATCTTCCGGGTTGGCGCTGGCGACGATGATGACGTCCAAGGGCAAGCGAATTTTGTAGCCCTTGATCTGAACGTCTTTTTCTTCCATCAAGTTGAACAGACCGACTTGAACTTTTTCGGTCAAGTCCGGCAGCTCGTTGATCGCGAAGATGCCCCGGTTGGTGCGCGGCACCAGTCCGTAATGGATGGTTTCTTCGTCGGCGAGATAACGCCCTTCGGCGACTTTGATCGGATCGATCTCGCCGACCAGATCGGCGATCGACACGTCCGGCGTGGCAAGTTTCTCGCCGTAGCGCTGGTCGCGGTCGACCCAGCGGATCGGCAGCGCATCGCCGAGCTCGGCGGCCTTTTTACGGCAACCACTGCAAATCGGCGCCACCGGGCTGTCGTTGATCTCGCAGCCGTCGACGATCGGAATGCGCTCGTCGAGCAGACTCAATAGGCCGCGGATGATGCGCGACTTACCCTGGCCGCGTTCGCCCAGGAAGACCATGTGATGGCCGGACAGGATGGCGTTTTCGATCTCCGGAATGACGGTGTCTTCATAACCGACGATGCCCGGCAGGATGGGTACGCCGCTTTCGAGATGGCGGACGAGATTTTTCCGCATCTCATCGCGCACCGACAGCACGGCGACGCCACTTTTTTTCAGTTCCCCTAATGTTTTTGCCTCACTCACTGGATCTGGCCTCCCCTCGGAAGAGTTGTTGTTGACGGTAGCTATTTTTCGCTTGGCAACGCCAAGCTAACATGTCGCTCTCGCACACTTAAACCGTTAGATCGTGAAAATGCGGCGCCAGCCGGTCGTAACTGTCGGCCAGGTGCTGCGGCATCACCCGGGTCTCGCCCACCACCGGCATGAAATTGGTATCGCCCTCCCAACGCGGCACGATATGCCAATGCAGATGATCTTCGATGCCGGCGCCGGCGCATTTGCCGAGATTCATGCCGACATTGATGCCGCCCGGTTTGTAGACCTGCTTGGTGATCTCGATCGACTGGCGCAACAGTTCGCTTAGATCGCTATACTCTTCCGGCGGCAAATTGGCCAGACTATTCTCGTGACGCTTGGGCGCGATCAGCAGATGGCCGTTGTTGTAGGGATACTTATTCATCATCACCACGGAATGACGGCTATGGGCCAATACCAAACCGGCTTTCAAATCACTCTGTCGATACTTGGTGCAAAAAATACAGCCCGACTCCTTGGCGCCATCGTCGATGTACGCCATCCGCCAGGGGGCCCAGAGCTGTTGCATCAATCCTCTCCGTCGAGGTCCGGATCGTAAGGCTTGCCATCGACGCGCAGGCGCAGCTCCTTGCCGACTTTGAAAAACGGCACGCGCTTGGCCGCCACCGAAACCAGCGCGCCGCTCTTGGGATTGCGTCCCTGGCGGGCGCGACGGTTTTTCACGACGAAACTGCCGAAGCCGCGGATCTCGATGCGGTCGCCGCCGGCCAAGGCATCGACCATGGAATCGAAGATGGCGTTGATAATAACCTCCGAGTCGCGCCGTGATAGATGAGGGAAGCGCTTGTTCACCTCATCGATCAAGTCCCTTTTGGTCATAACATCACCCTCACAGCAACAAATGATTTTCGTTTGGGGTTAAATTTAATTGAGCGAACCATTCTCACTGCAACAACGACAGCGACCATTCGTAACGCAGCCAACCGCGCTCGGAGCTCGGCAAGCGGACGCCAAAGACTCCCATAAATAATCGCTCCCAGAGCCGCTCGCGCTCCGGCTTGGCATAGTAAACCGACGGCTCGCCAACCAAGCCGACCCGCTTGGCGGCCAATTCGATGGCATCCTCCAGGGTGCCAAATTGATCGATCAAGCCGAGTTCCTTGGCCTGGTCGCCGGAATAGATCCGCCCGTCGGCGAGCTTGCGCACCCGCGCTTCGTCCATGCCGCGCCCCTTGGCCACCGCGGCGACAAATTGGCTATGGACGTTGTCGACTAGCCCCTGCAGGATGTCGCGCCCTTCCGGCGACAACGGGTGATACGGCGAACCGATATCTTTATTGGCGCCGCTTTTTATATTGACCCCTTTGACGCCGACCTTTTTTAGCAGCTCTTCGAAATTGCTGAGCTGCATGATCACGCCGATGGAACCGGTCATAGTACCGGGATTGGCCAAGATTTTATCGCAGGCGCTGGCGATATAATAACCGCCCGACGCCGCCACGCTGCCCATGGACGCGATACAGGGCTTGGTCTTTTTGATTCTTTGAATTTCCTCAAAGATCTCCTGGGTCGGCGCCACCGCGCCACCGGGGCTGTCGATGCGGATCACCACCGCCTTGATCCGAGGGGTCTGGCGAAAACGCCGCAGCTCGCTGACGACTTGACGGGAGTCGTCAATGGCGCCGTCGATCTGCAGCACGCCGACGCCGTCGCCGGAGAACAGCGATAGCACCTTGCTATCGCCGCCGCTCCAGTAGGCGTAGAAAAACGTGCCGCAGAACACCACCAGCATGAAGACGAACAGTATCCCCAGGCCGCGCAGGATCGAGTGCTTGGTCGACATAGTTTGACTATCGCGGTTCTAGTTGCGTCCCTTGCGGCCGCGGCCGCCCTCGTCGTCACGATCCAAGCGCAGTTCGTCGCCCAACAGCGACTCGAAGGAAAACCGGCCGCCCTCTTTTTCCTTCTTGAGATAGTTCTCCATCTCCTGGCGCTCTTCGGAGCGGCGCAAGGCGCGCACGCTGAGCCCGATCTTACGGTCGTTGAGATCGATGCTGACCACTTCGGCTTCGACCTCGTCGCCGACTTTGTACAAGCTCGCTGGCTTGTCGACCCGTTCGGTGCTCAACTGCGAAACGTGAATCAACCCCTCGACGCCTTCGTCGATGCGGACAAACACGCCGAAGTCAGGCACGCTGGTAACCTGCCCCTTGAGCTTGGAGCCGACCGGATACTTGTCGGCAACCGCCTTCCAAGGATCGGAGGTCATCTGCTTGATGCCGAGGGAAAAACGTTCGTTCTCGACATTGACGCCGAGCACCTTGGCCTCGACGACATCGCCCTTCTTATAAAGCTCCGACGGATGTTTGACCTTCTTGGTCCAGTGCAGATCGGAAATATGCACCAAACCGTCGATGCCTTCCTCGATGCCGACAAAGATGCCGAAGTCGGTGATGTTGCGCACCGGCCCGCTGACCACGGTGCCGACCGGATACTTATCCCGCGCCGCTTCCCAAGGATTGGCCATCACCTGCTTCAAGCCCAGCGAAATGCGCCGGTGGCCGGGGTCGACGTTGAGCACCACCACTTCGACTTGCTGGTTGACCTGCAAGAGTTTCGACGGATGGGTGACTTTGCGCGTCCAGGACATCTCGGAGATATGAATCAAACCTTCGATGCCGCTTTCCAACTCGACGAACGCGCCGTAGTCCATGATGCTGATCACCTTGCCCTGCACCCGAGTGCCGACGCGGTATTTGTCCGCCACGGTCTGCCAAGGGTCAGGCGTCAGCTGCTTCATGCCGAGCGAGATGCGTTCCTTTTCGGTATCGAACTTGAGCACCACCACCTTGACGGTCTCGCCCACCTGGACGATCTCCGACGGATGGCTGATACGGCCCCAGGACATATCGCTGATATGCAGGATGCCGTCGATGCCGCCCAAGTCGACAAAGGCGCCGTAACCGGTGATGTTCTTGATCACGCCTTCGAGGATGACGCCCTCTTCGAGGACTTTGAGGATTTCCTGCTTCAACTCGCCGCGCTCTTTTTCCAATAGTTCGCGCCGCGATAGCACGACATTGCCGCGCATGCGGTTGAACTTGATGATCGCGAAGCGGTCCCGGGTGCCGATGAAGCGGTCGAGATTGCGGTTGGGCCGGATGTCGACGTGGGAGCCCGGCAAAAACGCCGCGATGCCAATCTCGACTTTGAAGCCACCCTTGACCTTACCAACGATCAACCCCTCGATGCCCTGGCCTTCGTTGAACGCCTTTTCGATCTCATCCCAGACCTTGAGGTTCTCGGCGCGCAGGCGCGACAGCTGAATGCCGCCGCTCTCGTTTTCCGAAGAGTCGAAATAGACATCGACATCGTCGCCGACCTTGGCCGACACGTTGCCGTCCCGGTCGGTGAACTCGTGGATCGGGATTTGCCCTTCGGACTTGTAGCCGACATCGATCAAGACATGGGTCGAGGTGATGCCGACCACCCGGCCTTTGACGATGCCACCGGGCTTTACCGCGCGCAGACTCTCTTCAAACATCGCTTCGAATTCACTGGCGCCGTCTGCTCCCGCGCCTTGCTTTTGTTGTTCCTGTTCAGCCATGAAAACCAACTCCGATCTAGTTTATTGATTTATTTTCGTTCGATTCTTGATCCGATCGAGCACCAATAAGGCCACCTGTTCGGCATCCGCTGATGACGAATCCACCAGCAATGCGTCGGCGGCCTGGCACAACGGCGCGATATCGCGTTCGCTGTCGCGTTTATCACGCTCCTCGATCTCTCGTAGGGTCTCTTGTAAATCCACCTGGCGGCCGGCGGCCTTGAGTTCCTGATAACGCCGCCGCGCCCGCTCCTCAGGCGAAGCATCGAGATATATCTTCACCTCAGCCTGGGGAAATATCACTGTGCCGATATCGCGCCCTTCGGCCACCACGCTGCCGCGCTGGCCCATCTGCCGTTGCAATTGCAACATCCGGGCACGAACTTTTTTCAGCGCCGATACCTTCGACGCCATCTGACTAACCTCCGGTGTCCTGATCTGCGCGCCGACATCCTCGCCGTCGAGGAGCACCGCAAGCTCGCCGTCGCGTTCGCACAGATCGATCTCTGTATCATCTACTAGCCCACCAAGGCGGCCATCATCCGCCAAATCAATCCCCTGGCGCAAGACCTTCACGGCCAGGGCGCGATACATCGCCCCAGTGTCGAGATAAATGAATCCCAACTCCTTGGCCACACGTTTGGCCAAAGTACTCTTGCCGGCGCCCGATGGCCCGTCGATGGCGATAATCAACCGATTCCCCTTTGGATTGGGCCGACTATCCTCTGAACCTGCGGTTAATGCAAACAAATTTGCTCCATCAAATCGAAGAACGTAGGGAACGAGATGCTCGCGCACCGGGCGTCGTCGAGCTCGACCCCGCCGGCGCTGACCAAGCCAGCCACGGCAAAGGACATCGCCACACGATGATCGGCGAAGCTGCGTACCGCGCCGCCGGTCAACTTGGCCGCGCCATGGATCGCCATCGAATCTTCGGTCGACTCGACCTTGACGCCGAGATTTTGCAGCCCCTCGGTCATGGCGGCGATGCGATCGGATTCTTTAAAGCGCAGCTCCTTGACGTCGGCGAAGCGAGTGACGCCCTCGGCCAACGCGCCGGCGATGGCCAAGATCGGATACTCGTCGATGGTCCGCGCCACTAGCTCGGGACCGACATCGACGCCGCGCAAAGTGCCGCCGGTGACGCGAATGTCGACCACCCGCTCGCCAGCCTCGGCGCGCTCGTTGGACAATCCCAGCTTCGCGCCCATGGCGCGGAGGATTTCGATGATTCCGTCACGGGTCGGATTGCAGCCGACATTGCGGACGGTCACGTCGGAACCGGGCACCAGGGCTGCGGCGACGAGAAAAAACGCCGCCGAAGAGATATCGCCGGGAATGCGCACATCCTGGCCGCGCAATGACTGGCCGCCGTTGACGCCGATCTGGACGCCGTCGACGTTAACCGCGCCGCCGAAGCCGCGGATCATCACCTCGGTATGATCGCGCGAGCGCTGCGGCTCTTCGATGCGGGTCTCGCCGTCGGCCTGCAACGCTGCTAGAAGAATCGCCGACTTCACCTGGGCGCTGGCGATGGGCATTTTATAACTCATGCCATGCAAGCCGCCGCCATCGATCTCCAGGGGCGCCAGGCCATTACCAGATTTGCTGTGAATGCGCGCGCCCATCTTGGTCAATGGATCGATCACCCGCTGCATGGGCCGCTGGCGGATCGACGCGTCGCCGTCGAGCTCGCTATGAAATGGCAGGCCGGAGAGCAATCCCGACATCAGCCGAATCGTCGTGCCCGAGTTGCCGCAATCGATGGCGCCGTCAGCCTGGCGCAGGCCGGCGAAACCTTTGCCGGCGACGCAAAGCACATCGCCATCGCGTTCGATCTCGACGCCCAATTGGCGAAACGCCCGCACCGTGCGCGAGTTGTCCTCGCCGCCCGATAGATTGAAGATCCGCGTGCGCCCTTGGGCGATGCTGCCAAAAATCACCGCCCGGTGGGCGATGGATTTGTCGCCGGGCACGGCGATGGTGCCCTTGAGCGGCCGGTCGATCGGTTCGATGCGCTTCATGTTCACTTTACGGAATCTGCGCCCGGGTCTCATAGGCGCGGGCAAATTCCTTTTCCAAGAGCCCGCCCTTTTCGTCGGCAATCCAGCGGTTGAGCTGCTCTAAATATTTAATGTAATCGCTGAGCGACCGGCCGAGCGCTTTGCGGTTCATCAGACAGATATCGCGCCACAGCTCTGGCCGGCTCGAAGCGATGCGGGTGAAGTCCTTGAAACCACCGGCGCAGTAGCTCTTGAGATCGACGTTTTTCACTTTGGTCCGATTGAGTGCATTGACCAGCGCGTAGACCAGCACATGGGGCAAGTGGCTGATGACGCCCAACACTTGGTCGTGGGTATCGGGGTCCATGATGTCGACATCGGCGCCCACCTGGCGCCACAGTTGGGCGACTTTGTTCAACACCTGCTTGTCGGTCTTTTTGGTCGGCGTCAAGACGCAGCGATGGCGCACGAAGAGATTTTCCCGCGCCGCCTGGGCGCCCCACTGCTCGCTACCGGCGATCGGATGGCCGGCGATAAACGAAATGTTCTTGGGTAGAATTTTCTCCATGCCGCGAACGATCTCACCCTTAACACTGCCGACATCGCTGACGATGCAGCCCGGCTCGAGCTTGGGCAGAAACGCCAAAGTCAGCGGCACGATGGTCTCCACCGGCGTCCCCATCATGAGAAAATCCACCCCGGCGGGGAAATCCTCAGGGCGCAGGAAATAGCTGTCGATCAGCCCTTTTTTCTTGGCGGTTTTCAAATTGCTTTCGCTGCGGCCATAGCCGATCACTTGTTTGACCAACTTGCGCCGGCGCATGTCGAGGGCCAAGGAACCGCAGATCAGCCCGACCCCCGCCATGACCATTTTTTCAAATCTTACTGCCACGATATTGCCGACTCCCGTTGCTAGAAACTCTGAATGACCTTTTGCAGTGCGCCGATAAATTTTCGGTTCTCGTCCATGGTGCCAACCGTGACCCGGATATGCTCGGGAAACTGGTAGCCGCCCATGGGCCGGACGATCACGCCCAGGCCGAGCAACTGCTCGAACACCTCTTGCCCCTTGCCGACGCGCACTAGAATAAAGTTGCCGTGGCTGGGAACGAACGCCAAACCCAACTTGGTGAATTCGCCGGCGAGATACTTGAGCCCGTCGCGATTGACCGCCAAGCTGCGCTGCACATGGTCGCTGTCGTCCAAGGCCGCCAAAGCGCCCCATTGAGCCGGCGCGTTGACGTTGAACGGCTGGCGCACCCGCTGCATCATCGAAATAATTTCCCGCGAGCCGATGCCATAGCCGATGCGCAAACCGGCCAAGCCGTAGAGCTTGGAAAAAGTCCGCAGGGTCAGCATCGGCCGGTCCTCGCTGTGATACTTGAGCGAATCCGGATAGCCGCCGTCCTCGACATATTCGAAGTAAGCTTCGTCGACGATCAGCAGCAAGTCTTTGGGCAGCTGGGCGAGAAACTTTTCCCACTCATCGCGCCGGGAGATCGTCCCCGTCGGGTTATTGGGATTGGCGAGAAAGACGATTTTAGTCTGCGCCGTCACCGCCGCGGCGATGGCGGCCAAGTCATGGGTGTAATCGCGTAGCGGCACCTGCACGCTCTGGCCGCCCACCGCTTGGACGATCAGCTGGTAGACCACGAAGGCCTGGCGCGCCATCACCGCCTGGTCGCCGGGCCGCATGAACGCACGCACCGCCAACTCGATAATCTCATTGGAGCCGTTGCCGAAGATCAATTGCTCGGGCGCCACGGCGAGTTTCTGCGCCAGGCGGTTTTTTAAATAGAAACAATCGCCGTCGGGATAGAGATTGAGCTCAGCCAACTTGGCGCCGATCGCCGCCAGCGCCTTGGGCGACGGTCCCAAAGGATTTTCGTTGGAGGCGAGCTTGGTCGAATTGGCGATACCGTATTCGCGCTCCACTTCCTCGATCGGCTTGCCCGGCTCGTAGGGAATCAGCGAGCGGATATATTCCGGTAGTTGATCGACGATCTTCATCGGCCACTCGCGTAGGAGCCCAGGACTTTGAGAAACACGCAATTTTTTTCCAGCAGGGTCATGGCTTTTTTCACCGCCGGCTGTTCGCGATGGCCCAACAGATCCAAGAAAAACAAATATTCCCAGGCCTTGTTCTTGATCGGCCGGGATTCGATCTTGGATAGATTGATGCGGCTCTTGGCGAAGGGCTGGAGCATTTGAAACAGCACGCCGGGCTTGTCCTTGGCGGAGAACACCAACGAGGTCTTGTCATCGCCGCAGGGCTTGGTGAGCATCTTGCCGACCACCAGGAAGCGGGTGATGTTGTTGCGCCGGTCTTCGATGTTACTCGCCACCGCCGCCAGGCCGTAAACTTCTTTGGCCAGGGCGCTCGAGATCGCCGCGATGGCGCCGTCACTGGCCGCGGCGATGGCGCCATGGGCGGTGCTGGCGACTTCTTCCACGGTGATCTTTGGGAAATGCGCCGTCAGCCAGCCGCGGCACTGCGCCAACGCCTGGGGATGGGACATGATCCGGCGCACATCTTCGGCTTTGCCGCTCTTGGATAGTAAATGATGATGAATGTCTAAATAAACCTCAGCGCAAATTTGCAGGTCGGACTCGACCAAACAGTCTAGCGTATGAGCGACCACACCCTCGGTCGAGTTCTCGATCGGCACCACACCGAAGTACGCCCTACCCTGGCTCACTTCCTGAAACACCTCGGCGATGCTCGCTGTCGAACGCAGCTCGGACGACGAACCAAACTTTTCTTTCGCCGCTAAATGGCTGTAGGTCGCCTCGGCGCCAAAAAAGGCGACGCGCAAGGGCGCTTCCAAGGAGCGGCAGCCGGAAATGATTTCACGAAAAACCGCACGAACAGCGTCAGAGGGAAGAGGACCGCGATTCAGTTCGGAGACCCGTTGGAGAATCTCCTTCTCGCGATTGGGGACGTAAACCTCAGAACTCGTTCGGCTCTTGCTGTGGCCGATTCGTTGTGCCAGCCCAGCCCGA
Organism: Syntrophobacter sp. SbD2; assembly: GCA_945889495.1. Classification (GTDB taxonomy): domain Bacteria; phylum Desulfobacterota; class Binatia; order UBA9968; family UBA9968; genus DP-20. The sequence continues at coordinate 18,072 of CAMDBU010000075.1, forward strand.
GCGTTTAGAAGGTTAACGACTTTTGCATCAATCTGATCGATTTTTTTTCTTAGAACATCGACCGACTCGTTTCGACTCAATGACGACCTCACCCAGCGCAAACCAACAAGGATAGATTCCTTGGCGCTGTGCGACGTAAGCTATCTTAATAATTAGAGAATTGCAAATATTGCCGAGCCGCGAGCTTGACTCATGGGAGGTTCTACCGTTTACTCGGCGGGGTCATGTGGGAAATTGTCGTCGACCGCGCCGGCGCCGGCCGGAAACTGGAGAACCATCTTAAGAAAGAATTCCCGATCGGCTACGTGCGCAAACTGTTCCGCAAGAACGGCATTCGCTTGAACGGCCAGCGCGCCAAGCCGGAAGATTTTCTCCGCGCTGGTGACAAGCTCCAACTCTATATTCCATTTGAAAACGAGCGTGCGCGCAGCCCAACCAGCGCGCCGGTCGTGAAGATCGAGATCGTTTTCGCAGACGACAACTTGCTGGTGATCGACAAACCTGCCGGCTTGGCGGTCCATGAAGGCAAGACAGTCAGCAAACGCGACTCGGTGTTGGGCATCCTGGAGCAACAATGGCGCGCCAGTGGGATCAAACCGCGACTAGTCCATCGCTTGGACCGAGATACTTCTGGCCTTTTGCTGGTGGCAAAGAATCAACCAACCGCCGAAGAATTGGAGCAAGCTTTCGAAACCGGCGCGGTGGACAAAGAGTACCTCGCCCTGGTCATCGGCCGCTTGGCGGAGAACCAAGGCACCATCGACACGCCGCTCCCCGGCCGCGAGGGCAAGCCGGTACGCGCCCTAACCCGCTACCAGGTGGTCAAACGATTCGCCGAAGTAACGCTGGTCCGGGTCGCCATCGAAACTGGCCGGCTGCACCAGATCCGCCTCCACTTCGCCGAGCTCGGCCACCCGGTGGTCATGGACGACCAGCATGGCGACTTCGGCTTCAACAAGAAGTTTCGCAAAGAGTACCGCTTGAAGCGGCAGTTTCTGCACGCCGAGAAACTGCGGCTGAAGATTTCGGAGAAGATCTGCGAGTGGCAAGCGAAGTTACCGAAGGATCTTGAACGGACTCTTGAAGCGCTGGCGAAGGAAAACTTGTGATCCGCGTCGGCAACAAAATAAATCGTCATGCCGGCGAAGGCCGGCATCCATCTTCGCATTTGGATTTGGTCGAGGAAAACCTGGATTCCGGCCTACGCCGGAATGACGGAAAGAAAATTCGCTATCTACCGAACCGCTTAGTTAACACGCAACATTAAAGCTTGCGCACCAGCATGATGCCGTCGCGCACCGGCAAGAGGACATTCTCGACCCGCGGATCGTTGCGGATTCTTTTATTGAGGGCGTCGAGCGATTTCGCGCAATCGTCCTGGGGGTCGAGCACCCCGCCATCGCGCAGCACGCTATCGATGACGATCAGTCCGCGCGTCCGCGTCAGTTCCAAACAGGCATCGTAGTAAGCGCCGTAGTTCTCTTTGTCGGCGTCGATCAAACAGAGATCGAAGGGGCCCCAGACACGCCGCAGGATTTCCGCCGCGGCGCCGACTTTGACTTCAATCTTGTCCTTATGGACGCTTTCATTGAAATAGCGTTTAGCGATGTCGGCGGACACCGGATCGATCTCGCAAGCGACGATGGTGCCGCCCTTGGGCAGCGACTCGGCCAACGCCAACGTGCTGTAGCCGGTGAACATGCCGATCTCTAAAATCCGCCGCGCCCCGGTCAGCCCCACGAGCATTTTGAGAAACTGCCCTTCCAGGGCGCCGACCATCATCTGCGGATTGCGCGTCTTGGAATAGGTTTCGACCCAGAGCTTGTCATGCAGCGCCGACAACGGCTTGCTGCACCGCTCCGCGTAATCCTCAATCCCGATGGGCCGAACATCAAGCATCTAAGGTTCCTAATTGATCCATCTAATCTTCTTTGAGCCCCTGATAACTGACAACTGACAGCTGAGAACCATTCTCACGAACCGGTCAGCCGCATGCCGCCGTCCACCGGCAAAATCGCCGCGGTCACCATCGACGCCTCATCCGACGCCAAATAGACCGCCGCGTAGGCGACGTCATCGGGCTCGCCGATGCGACCAATCGGCACCCTGGTCTGATAGCGCGCGACTTTTTCCGGCGTCGAGGTGTCGACCATCGGCGTGCGCGTCGGACCGGGGCAGATGCAATTGACGCGAATCTTGTCCTTGGCGTGATCCATCGCCATCGCTTCGGTGAGCGTCACCATGCCGCCTTTGGACGCGCAGTAGGCAGCCCGCCCTGCTTGGCCGAGCATGCCCGAGCGTGCCGCAATATGCAGGATCACCCCGCCGCCGCGTTTTTTCATCTCTGGAATCGCCAAACGCGACGCGACGAACACCGCGCGTAGATTGGTGTCGAGCGTGCGGTCCCAATCCGCTTCGCTGATCTCGATAACGCTGCCGTTGGTGCGCACGCCGGCGCTGTTGACGAGAATATCCAAGCCACCGAACCGCTTCACGGTGTCGTCGATGAGCGACTGCATTTGCGCCGTGTCGCAGATATCGCCGGCGCGAAACAGCGCCTGGCCGCCGGCCTTTTCGATCGCCGCCACGGTTTCCAATCCTTTCGACTCGGTCTTGGAAATCCCCGCTACCGCGGCGCCCTCCTTGGCGAACATGACAGCGATGGCTTGGCCCAATCCCGAGCCGAATCCGGTGACCAACGCGACCTTGCCTTGCAATTTCATCGGCAAACCCTCCGTAAGTCCACAAGATATACAATTGCCGTAAGGTTGACTCAACTATGGGGCGTTGTTATTTTTTGTCGCACATGAGGATTGTTCACTATGGCCGATAACCACGATCAACGCATCCCCGTCACCGTCTTGACCGGCTTTCTAGGCGCCGGCAAAACCACGCTCTTAAATAGAATACTCACCGCCGACCATGGCCGGCGCGTCGCCGTCATCGTCAACGAGTTCGGCGCGGTCGGCATCGACCATCATTTGCTGATCTCGTCGGACCAGGAAGTGGTCGAGATGAGTAACGGCTGCATTTGTTGCAGCGTGCGCGGCGATCTCTTGCGCAGCCTGTTTCAACTGCTCGAACACCGGGAAAAGTTCGACACACTAATGATCGAAACCACCGGCCTGGCCGATCCGGCGCCGGTGGTGCAGAGCTTTTTCATCGACGACCGGATCAAGAGCGAATACGCGCTCAACGGCGTGGTCACGGTGGTCGACGCCAAACATATCCTCCAACAGCTAAACAGCAATCCCGAAGCCAAGGAACAGATCGCCTTCGCCGACATGGTGCTGCTCAACAAAATAGACTTAATCAATCCCGAAGATCTACCCGAGCTGGAATTCAAGCTGCGCAATCTGAACGGCGCCGCGCGTGTCTGCCAGACGCGCAATTCCGACATCGACATCGGCATGATCCTCGACCTGCGCGCCTTAGATTTGGAAATCAAAGCGGCGAAACATGACCATCATCACGCCCATACCGAGGATATCGAAACCGTCGCCATCGAAGTCGCCGGCGATTTGGACGGCGTCAAGATCAGCCAATGGTTCCGCGATCTGATCGCCGAGTTCGGCGAGCATATCATGCGCATGAAGGGGATTTTAAATCTGCGCAAAGACCCCGACCAATTCGTCTTCCAGGGCGTTCACTTGCTGTTCGAAGGCCGCCCGGGCCGCAGTTGGGCAGCAACCGAAGAGCGCATGAACCGCCTGGTGTTCATCGGCCGCAACTTGAACAAAGACAAGATCACCCAGGGCTTCATGGACTGCATCACCACCGAGGGCGAATACGCGTCGTCGGACGATGTCGATCCCTACGGCAAGAAACAAGACGTCTCCAAGTTCACCCTCGATCAGATCCGCTACTGGGTGCAGACGATTTTGGAATTTCCGCCCGACGCGCCCATCGTGGTCAAGGAAGTGCCCTGCGTCAAAGCCGGTTGCCCGCCGGTGGAGACCGCCTTGATGGTTTTCTTGAAAAACGAGCCGCCGCGCACGTTTAAAATCTTGGCCCGCATCAATGACGTGAATTTCGATCATGTCTATAACTTGATCGAGAATCCGTTGCCCTGCTGCTAACGGAACAAATTCACAATCACGATTTGACAACTTTCAATTCGATTTGAGGAGAGATCATGTCCACCCAACCGGCCCTGGGCCAAACTTTGTTTATGACACCTGAGCAAGCCGCCCAAGCGCGCGATCGTTTCGCCACGCCTTGTTACGTCTATTCGCGGCCGATCTTGGAAACCGCCGCCCAGCAGGCGCTGGCGATTCCGGCACCCTATGGGTTTACCTTGCGCTACGCCATGAAGGCCAACCCAAGCTTAGGTGTGTTGCATGTCTTCCGCGCTCTGGGTCTGCATATCGACGCGTCGAGCGATCATGAAGTCGAGCGCGCGCTACGCGCCGGATTCAAACCCGAGCAGATTCAATTGACCTCGCAAATGCCCTCCAAGCGCTTGGCCGAGTTCGTCAAGTTGGGCGTGCGCTACAACGCCTGCTCCCTGCATCAATTGGAACAGTTCGGCAAAGCCGCGCCAGGAAACGACGTCTGCGTGCGCATCAATCCTGGCCTCGGCAGCGGCTCCACCAAGCGCACCAACACCGGCGGCCCAGCATCGAGCTTCGGCATCTGGCATGAATATTTGCCTGAGGTCAAAGCGCGCGCCGCCGCGAGCAAGGTACGCATCGCCCGGCTCCACACCCATATCGGCTCGGGCAGCGACCCGGAAATGTGGAAGCGCGTCACGCGCATGTCCCTCGATATTGCCGAACAATTACCCGATGTCACGCTGATCAACCTCGGCGGCGGCTTCAAGGTCGGCCGCATGCCTGATGAAGTGTCCACCGATCTACAAGACATCGGCCAGCATGTGCGCCGTGAACTCGAAGCCTTCCGCGAACGGACCGGCCGCGCACTACATCTCGAAGTGGAGCCCGGAACCTATCTGGTCGCCCGCGCCGGCGCCATCGTCGCCACCTGCGTCGATGTCGTCGACACCGGCAAGGACGGCTACATTTTCGCCAAGCTCGACACCGGCATGACTGAAGTGACCCGCCCGTCGCTTTACGGCGCCCAGCATCCCATCGAAGTGCTGGCCAGCGGCCGCGATCAAGTCGACGTCGTCTTCACCGGCCCCTGCTGCGAGTCCGGCGACATCCTCACCCCCGCCCCCGGCGACCCCGAAGCCCTCGCCCCACGCCACGTACCCCGCCCGCAGATCGGCGACCTCGTAGTAGTCGGCGGCGCCGGCGCCTACTGCGCCGGCATGGCGACGATCAATTACAACTCCTACCCCCAAGCGCCGGAAGTGATGTTGGAAGCGGATGGAAGTTTTCGCGAGCTGCGCCGAAGGCAGCGGCTTGAGCAGGTGTGGAGCAATGAAGCGTGAAGTTTGCCGGAGTGCTCAACTTTGGGCGGAGGACAGCGATCGCTTAGAATTTTTTGGATTAAAAGGCCAGGCCCCGGCACCGTGATGAAAGACCGACAAAGAAAGTCTAGACGTAAGAATCGGAATACCTCTCTTCTCTATCGCGTCGTAGAGATAGGCGAGCTATCGAAGTCCCCCCTTCTCTCCCCTCAGCGGAGTTGCGCGCCAACAACGCTTATTTAGCTGCATTGAGAACGCTGGCCGGCGTCAGTACGACGATATCCGAGAAACGTTTGAAGTCATCGGCGTTAAAAGTCAAAAGTTGGGTGATCCCGTGAGCCGTCATCGCGGCCACGATCCGTGCATCGTGAGCAGATTTCCCAATGACGGAATACCGTAGTACGAGCTTTTCCCACTCCAAGTATATCTCCGAGGTGTCGTTCAGCAGGTGAAACAACTTCTTGATAGAAGAAAGTTCCGCTTCAGCCTGCGCAATCGACATGGCTAACCCATTCGCCGACTCGGGCCGCGTCGCGACGACCCAAAATTCATAAAGATTTTGCGGGACGATGTAGAGATATTCGCCCTGCATCTTTAGAGCTGTTAGAGCATCGAGAGTTTGACTATGCGAGGGGTGAGCGGGTTGAGCGGCGCGGGTAAGAATGTTCGTGTCTAGAACGACGCTCATTCGCCGCGCCCTTCGTAGATACCCTCGCGGCTATCATCGGCTCGGACAGCACCGAGTCGATGGCTTGCGGCCCAGGAGCGAAGCGCGTGGGTCCATTCATCCGCGCCCTCAACTACGCTCCTAGTTCGTTGAGCGTTCTTCGATATCTTGCATTCCCGCTCGTCCAGCATGTCATTCAGCAGATCATTAATGGTCTTTCCAGCGCGCCGGGCATGTTCATCGAGTCGAGTCAGTACTTTAGCTTGCACCTTTTCGTCACGAACATCACGATTACCCACGGTACACCTCCAAGAAAACCTGATTTCGCTCGTCATCTTAGCGAGACGGTATGCCAAAGGCAATTACAAGTTGAGCTACTAAAACGCCCATCGGTAAGAGTCCGGAAGTACATTGGGGGCAGTTTGACCCTTTTCCCTGCCCCCTGCTCAGTTTCTAAACTTCACTCGTTCGAGAACCGCCCGACCGATGCAGTCTCCTGACGCCAGCCCGTCGCTGTTGTCGAAGCCGTAGTGAATGCCGCCGTAAAGCCGCGACTGGGCCGCTTCGGCGGCGGCTTGTTGAAACGACTTGAACGCGCGCGGCCGCAGCGCCGGCTTGAGACCGTGATCGCTGTGCGTGGTGTCGGTGAAGCCGCGGGCGCCGAACATATCGGTCAAAACCTTCGCCGCCGCTCCCGACTGCACCGCGTGGCCCGATGGGTAGCTTGGAAACGGCGGCGTGGCGATGTAGGAACGCCATTGTCCATGGACATTGTCGTTGATGTAGGTCACCGGCCGTTTGAGGTTGTGCAGGTACTTGGTGTACCAGCAGCCGATGAAGGCGTCGTGAACGGCGATGCCGACCCGCGCATAGGCCTCGGCGGCTTTCACCAGCGAGAGGTTATCTTTGCGCGCGATCTGGCTGGTAATGGCGATCCAATGGCCCGGCGGCGTGCCGCTATCGCCGGCATTATCGGCCCAATAGTCGGCGATGATTTTTTGCTCGGCGCTGAGTCCCAAGCCGATCTTATGAACTTCCGCACCGGCGGCGTAAAACTCCGAGTTGGTGCTGTCGGAAAATTTCGGCGCCCCCGGCGCGGCGCATTCCTGGCCCGACTTCAAAGCCATCGGCCGCAGCTGCCCCCAGCAGGGCTGCAACGGTTTGCCGCCAAAGCCCGGCGGCGTCGGTCGCCAACCGCCGGCGCTGCCCGCCGGCTGTACGTAGGGGCAATCGTTGTGCAGCGCAAAGCCGTCGGTCGCCGCCCAGGCGAGGATCGCGCCGCTCACCGCCCGGCCATGGGCAGACGAGCGTTCATAGACATCCGCCGCCAGCCGTCCACGCAGCTCGCCGTCGAGCTTGCGTTCCAAACTATTAATCCGCCCCAGCGTGTTGGGCGAGATGTAAGAAAAGACACCGCGAATAGAATTCGGCAAGGCTGCATTCACCACCGCCGGCCAATCGTAGATCGCGTCGCTCGGCCGCGGCACCGACGACAGTCCGTTCAGCTGACCGGCCAGCGAGCGCTGCTCTTTCGATCCGCTGACGACGGATTCGTAGAGCGCGACCGCGGCGATGCCGTAGACCCGCGACGCCAGCGGCGGCGGGGTTTTCTCGTCTTTGACGACCTCGTAGAGCAGGTCGAACCAAGTGGTGGCGAGTTTCGACGGCGCCTCGTCGGCGAAATGAACCTGACGGCCAGCCGCCGCTAGTGAAGGTGCAGGCAACAAAAACAACGCTAGGCTTAAGATCCCTTGAAGCAGCATGGGTTCACGTAGATAAAAAGGCGGTCTCGGATATTCCTCCCGCAAAGCATGCCCTGAGTCTCGCCGAAGGGTCGCAAAGACGCCAAGTTCGGAAAGATGATTTTCTGTCATTTCGACCCCTGGGAGAAATCCCTCTTAACTCCTTTGCGCCTTCGCGCCTTTGCGGGAGATATTCCGAAACCGGTTTTTGCGCGTTTGCGTTCCTTGACAGCAAAACCTAAAGCTCCTATTTTTGATCCACCATGATCCACATTCAGATTGCCGAAAAACACGACGCCCGGGGCTTTCTATTATTGGCGCAGAGCGGCATACCGGTAAACTGTCTGCCCCATAACGTTTACGGCGTGGCACCCGAGCATATCAAACTGCTTAAGCGTAAGCAGATTCCGTTTAAGAAGCTCCCTGCCAAAAGCGTGCGCTTGCCTAAGACTCCCATGGCTGCATGAAAAAGTATGAAATTTATCTGCCATTAAAATACAACGATGGCACAGAAATCGAACCGGAAAAATTCAAACAAATTCGTGAGGAACTAGTCGCCGTTTTCGGCGCCCTCACCGTCAGCTCTCAATCCGCCCCTTATCAGGGCAGCTGGAAGTACGCCGGGGTGGATTTCATCGACGATATCGTAAAGATCGAAATCATCGCCGGCGACGATCGAAAAACTGCACGATTCTTCCGCGGATTTAAAGAGCACCTCAAGCAACTTCTACGACAGATCGACATTCTGATCACCGAGCAGCACATTCGGACGATCTAAACACACGACCAATTAGTAGAGAGAACTCCGCCAGACTATAAAAAAGGACTCACGAGCCTTCTTCGTTTATCCGTCATACCGTTGAAGAACGGTATCCAGGTTTGTTCTCGCACCGACTACCGAGTCCGCCTAGATTCCCGTTGTCACGGGAATGACGAAAACACCGGACATCGATTTTCGAACGTCGCTAAACTCTTCGTGTCGTTGGTGAATTTCGTGGTTAAAGTTCTTCCTCCCTCTACGACCCGATCACCCCGATCAGGGTCGAAGAGTGCGGCCGATTTCCGATTCCGACTCCTAATCCGCCAACGATTTGAACGGCTTGAACGAGTGGATCGTTTTGAACCTCCCGGTTAATTCCTACGGCATGAAGGTCGCCGTCGCTGTCAGCACACTTGTGCCTGTAGGCAGATGCACGTAAACGGTTGCAGCCGATGACGCCAACGTACCTACCAATGGTGAACTAGTAAAAGTTGACCGGGTGCCAATTCCTTCGGTTACCACGGTCACTGCGATGGCGGTGCCGAGCGGCACGTTGTTCGCCTGCAACTGGACGGGTATAGGATTGGGTACACTTGGGCTCAGCGTCACGTCGGGAGTACCAAAGTAACTCGCTTGCGGCGTTGCTGGCACACTTTGGCCGCCAATCGACGTGATCAGCACGACTGGTGAATTGGCCCCAGGAAGCACAGGACCAGGAAGTCCGATTGAGGGCGAAAAACTTCTAGCATATGAGATGCTGCCAAGTAATTGAAAGCTTTCAATTCGAATACGCCCATCACTACTACCAAGAAAACAGTTGCTTCCCAGACCACCCAGGGCACGTAGCTGAGCGAAGCCAGATGCAACGATTGTATTAGCAACCAGACGAATTGCCCCCCCGGACCCACAACCTGAATAGACGCCATTCGTCCCGTCTGAGAAGTAGCTATCGAGACCTCCGTCAGCACTTATCACTCCATCAATGAGCGAAATTGTTCCAGTGGATGCAATTAAGATTCCTCCTCCACCACCTCCACCTCCCGGGCCACTGAATGCGGTCAAACTAATACCACCGCCTCCACCCGACCCGCCGATCAAAGGAAACAACGTGTGCGTCCCATAGCTCGGCCCACCTAGCACCGGGCCATTTGACGCACCTGGAGCACTAAATCCTCCGCCAGCCCCGTAGCCCGGATAAATTCCGGTGTTTAGTCTCCCACCTTCTCCACCGCCAGGGCCTAGCCCAGGGCTGCCGTTGCTGGGAACACCCAGGTCAGCACCACCTAAACCGCCGTCGAATCCTCCTGGCCCACCACGACCAGGGATCCCCCCCTGCGCGTTAGAACCCCTGACATCGATGGTACCAGCGATTGTTACGTCCCCTGTTGCCAACATGGTCACGGGAGCATTTGAGAGGTTGCGGGTAAAGTTTACAGTAACGCCACTTGGAATATTCACCGTGGTATAATTAGTGCCTGACAGAAAACCCCGTTTTTTTAGAACCCGGCCTGCTAATTTTTGAGCGCAACACGCGGGTTTCGTGTTTTCATGTGCGAACGGCAAAGTTTTGGAGTTATTGCGAATCCCCACACGCGTTGCGTCAACTTCTGG
>CAMDBU010000076.1 GCA_945889495.1 Syntrophobacter sp. SbD2
CTGAAAGCGAAGGGTAAACTGTTCAAAGTCGCTCTCATCGCTTGCATGCGCAAGCTGCTCACGATTCTCAATTCTATGATCAAACATAAAACTTGTTGGTCTGATACTTTTCTTCAGAAAGCTTGACTTGCAAGACAGTTGCTACAAAAGTTCAGTGATACACCAGGCAATCGGGTTTCGCACAAGATTTCTTCCTAACATGAGGTGACCATTCTCCGTTTATCCTCAGTCCGCTCTGCTTGGCAATTGTTTTTCCCTGACAAAGCGGCAAATTCAAGTTTTCGCTGGCCGGTCTTAACCTGTCTTGCCATCGGTACGTATCTGCGCGTTTATAATTTTTGGCGACCTAACTTTTGGCTGGATGAATACGGCACATGGTGGGTTGTATCCGCACCCACTTGGGCAGAGGTCACAGAACGGGCGTTAACAATTCAAGGTCAGTCGCCCCTCTACTACCTAATCGTAAAATTTTTTACAGTAATGTTCGAGGAGGGATCGTTTCAATTGCGCTTGCCATCGGTCATCTTCGGCGTGTTAACGCTGATTGTTGCTTACCGATTAGCCACGCAGATATTTCGCGACCCCGCAGTGACGCTGGCAGCCCTGGCTGTGTTCAGCGTCGCCGAGCAGCTCATATGGTTCTCGCAGACCGCCCGGCCCTACGCATTGGCGCTATTGTTGACGCTGCTTTCTTTCGGATCGTTTCTTCACTTTCTTCAATCGCGACGGATGCGGCACGCTATCGTTTACGCACTAACAACAGCCCTGCTGATCTATGCCCACTTCTTATTTGGCGTCGTAGTCGTTGTTCAAGTTGTTCTCGTGATGGCTAAATCCGGTTGGCGAGAATTGTTATCCAAGCATTGGCTATGGACGCTATCGATCACAGCCATGCTATGTCTACCGTTGAGCGGGCAATTGATCGCATTGTACGGCAGACGGCAAGCTCTTGATTGGATTCCCCATGTTGTGCAAACCTCTCAAGGCGCCACACTCGCGCGTGGGTTTGCCGACCCTTGGGCCTTAGTCTTGGCGACCGTTGCGTTGCTCGCGATCGGCATTGAGCGCATCAACCTCCGCGATTCATCGACGCGCGAAGTCCTGAAATTTCTGCTTGCATGGTTGATCATCCCGCTGGCGGGAATTTGGGCGCTGGCGACGCTCATCGGTGTTTCTTTTTTTGAGGCGCGTTACATTCTATTCGTTTACCCAGCCGCGTATTATCTGTGGGCGTGGCTGATGCTTCACGTGAAAGCGACAAATTGGCGTCGCGCACTGCCGGCTTGTGCATTTGTCACGGCCACAATGGGGATATCCTTGATTCCTCATCTCTTTGAAAATGGCACGTTCCGACATGCTGAACAATTGGGTTGGGAACGAGCGGGAAAAACTATGTCCGCCTTGGGTCGACCCGGCGATCAAGTCGTCTTTTATTCGGTATTCGTTGAAGCCGATCAGTTTACAGAAAAACCCCAAGACGCTTTTTTGTTATCGTACGTTAGTTGGCCATTGGTGGCCCATCTACCACCGAACCACGGACTTTCATTGATTAGTTTGCCGCATCATCAAAATGATCACACCAACCGCTATATCCGATCAATCGAGCAACGCGTCGCGACCCATGAGCGCGTTTGGGTCATTGGTCCCGACAAACAGCGCGAATATTTTAACGACGAAATGATTTCCCAATTCGGCTTTCATCGAGTCGACACTTTTCCGAGCGAATTGAGCGAGTATACGATAAAGGTATCTCTACTTGTCCGATCCAGGCAGGGCTCTTAGTGAACGGGGAAGCTCGCAGCGTGTATTGACGGATTAAAACAGGAAGTGATAGATGACCGCAGATACTTTCTCGTTAATTTCGAAAGGACCAGCATGGCGAACAAACCGACCGACACTTTGACTCAAGAATATGGCAACCTGGTGCCCACCGGCCGGCTGCTCGACGGCAAGCCGCGCAGCATCTTATTCGACGCGACTAAATGTATCGGCTGCCGCCACTGCGTCCAGGCGTGCAAGGATTGGAACGACCACGACCGCACCAGTTTATATGAACTGTCGAGCACCAACTGGATCACCATGGAGCCGCCGGTGCTCGAAGGGCTATCGCCGATCTGGGCGCGCAACAGCTGCATGCACTGCGACTTCGCCGCCTGCGCCGCCGTGTGCCCAGTAGAGGCGATCACCAAATACGAAGAAGGCGCGGTGGTGATCAACAAGGACGTCTGCATCGGCTGCGAATACTGCATCCACGCCTGCCCCTGGGAAGTCATCACTAAAAATGAAATCACCGGCAAGGCGAGCAAGTGCACCATGTGCAGCGACCGCCTGAGCGAAGACAAGCAGCCCTTCTGCGTCCAGGCCTGCCCGGTGGACGCGCTCGACTTTGGTCTGACCGAAGAGATTTCCGCGAAAGCGAAACAGCAAGCCGAAGCAGTCGGCGGTTATACCTACGGCGATAAAGAAGCCGGCGGCGGCAGCGTGATCTACGTGCTCAAGGAAGGCAAAGATAAATACGGTATCCGCGACATCGCCGCCGGCCGCTTCCCCAAGCATAAAATCCCGCTCGGCCTGATGCTGAAAGACCTGTTCACGCCGCGCTGCGGCATCGCCGGTAAAATGCGCGCGTTGTGGCTGGCGATCACCCATCCGAAACGGCTTATCTATCGGTATTTCTCGTGAGCGACGAGCGCCAACCCATCTCTCGTTTACTCGCCTCTGCGAAACTGTCCCTTCCCCCGCCTCGGGGGAAGGTTAGGATGGGGGCGATTTCTCGGTGGCGCAAGATTGCCCCCACCTTAGTCCTCCCCCGAGACGGGGGAGGAAATCGGAAGTCACGTCGGATGTTTTGCAGTGCAGCGTTATCGATCATCGTATCGGCGTTAATCGCGATTCCCGCCCACGCCGAAAAAATCCGCACCGCGATCCCGCAAGCCAATCTTAACTATCTCTCGATCCACGTCGCCGACGCCCGGGGCTTTTTCAAAGACGAAGGTTTAGACAACGAAACCGTGGTGATCTCCGGTCCGCTGGCCACCGCGGCGCTGCTCAGCGGCGATGTCGACTTCAGCGGCGGCGGCGGCAGCGCCATGCGCGCGGCGCTCAAGGGCGCGCCCGTGAAGGGGATCTATTTTCAGAGCGAGAAGGTGACCTTTTACCTGGTCGCCGATCCGAGTATCAAAACCGCCGGCGAATTGAAAGGCAAAAGAATCGCCGTCAGCAGTCCCGGCGACAGCCAGGATCGTATCATGACCATGTTCGCCGAGCGCGGCGGCGTGGCATCGCGCGATCTCGTGCGCATCTCCATGGGCTCGGATACCAACACCAGAATTGCCGCGATCAAATCCGGCGCCGCCCACGCCGCCATCGTCGATCCCGGCGGTCTGGTGTTCGCGCAAAAGGAAGGGCTCAACTCGTTGGGCTTCATGGGCGACCTGTTCCCCATGCCGTTCCAAGGCTTCGTCACCACCGAGCGCAAACTCAAGGAGCAGCCGGCACAAGTAAAGCGCTGGCTGCGCGCCGCCATCCGCGCGCTGATGTTGGTCCGCGACCGGCCGGAAGAGGCGGTCGAGGCGGGCATGAAGAAACTGCAATTGGGCCGCGCCTCCAAGGCGATGATCGTCGAGGGCATCAAGAACTACGTCCGCGCGCTGCCGCAAGGCGTGCCGGGATTGCCGAGCGCCGAAGGGATTAAAAATTTTCTCGAATACGATATTAAGATCCCACTCGGCATGAAAGAAGACATCGCGCCGGAGCGGCTGCTCAACTTGCAGCTGGTCAAGGAAGTCAAAGAAGAGTTGGAAGCCGCCCAAAGGAGAACCAAGTAAATGGCCACCGAGCAAGAACTACGCGAACAGCTCGCCACCTGCACGAGGATTTTCGCCATGCAGGGGCTCATCGGCCTGTTCGGCCATGTCAGCGTGTTTCAGCCGGAGACTAAGACGGTCTTCGTGACACCAGGCTCGGGCTCAGACAAGGCCCACTTCATGGCGTCGGACATGATCCCGATCGATTTGACCGGCAAACCGACCACCGGCCAGATACCGCCGCCGGTTGAATGGCCGATCCACACGGCGCTGCACGCCCATCGCACAGACGCGCTGGCCGTGGCGCACTTGCACACGCCCTACGCCACGCTGTTTGGCATCGCCAAGCGCGAGTTTCATCCAGTGACGCTACAAGGCACGGTGTTCGGCGAAGGCGTGCCGCTCTACAAGGAAGCCCACCTGGTCACCACGCCCCAGCGCGGCGACGCCATGCTGAAAACCATCGGCGACCATCGCGCCCTGCTCATGCGCGGCCATGGCATCGTCGTCGCAGGCAAAAGCTTGGCGGAAGTCTTGTTCGCGTCGTTGATCTTGGAAGACGACGCCAAGAAAACCATGCAAGCCGCGGCGCTCGGCCCGGTGGAACATTTCAGCGCCGATGAGTGTAAAACTTTTAACGCCGAGATCGACTTCGAGCGCCGCGCCAATCGCGCCTGGGAGTTTTTCTCGAGAATCGAATCGCAGTGGGATCATCAAGGGGGGACGGGGAAGATTGAATTGTTCCCGTAGGAACGGGAACGTTCCAATCGTAACCGGAATCCGAACGGTGGGAACCACGGAGGTTTAATATGAGCGAACATGTCCGATTATACGCCGGCACCCAACATGGGCTGATCACTTGGAAGTCGACCGACTCCGGTTGGCAGGAAGTGGCGCGCCACTTCGAAGACGGCATCATCGATTCCATCCACGGCTGCCAACAGTCGCCGGAAACAGTTTTCGTTGGCGTCACTCATGACGGGCTGTATCGCACACTGGACGGTGGCAAGAGCTGGGCGAAAGTCTTCGACGGCGATATTCGTTCGGTGACCGTCGATCCCAGCGACGACAAAGTGATCTACACCGGCATCGAGCCGGTGGGATTGTTCCGCAGCGAAGACGGCGGCGACAGCTGGCAGGAAATCAGCGCGCTGAAGAAGTTGCCTCAATCCGTGCGCAAGAACTGGTGGTATCCCCAGGCGCCGCACCATGGCCATGTGCGCAACATCCACATTCATCCCGACGATGCTCAAACGATTTATCTCTGCCTCGAACATGGCGGCATCGTGCGCAGCTTCGACCGCGGCGCCAGTTGGCAGGATGTCAGCAAAGGCATCGACTATCTCGACATTCACGTGATCGCGAATTTTCCCCAGCGCGCCGATCGCTACTATGTCGCCAGCGCGCGCGGCTTTTTCACCAGCGACACGCCGGAGAACGGCTGGACACGCGCCGAGAACGGCATGAGCCACGACTACTTCGACGATTTTCTCTTTTTGAATTCTCCTTCCCCAGCTTCGGGTGATGCGCCGACCATGCTGATCGGCACCGCCGACGGCTCGCCGGGCTTCTGGCGCCGAGAAAACCGCGGCGCCCGCGCGGCGATCTACAAAAGCACCGACGGCGCGCGAGCCTGGACGCGCATCACCAACGGCCTGGCCGCCGATCTCGACTCCATGGTCTGGGCGCTGGTGCATCATCCCAGCGATCACGACTCAGTCTTCGCTGGCTTCGGCAACGTCGCCCGCGGCCACGCCTCTGGATCGGGCGGCTCCGGCGATTTAATGATCAGCCGCGACCGCGGCGATAGCTGGGAGAGATTGGACATCGAGCTGCCGGCGGATCGAGTGCTCTGGGCGGCGGCGGAATAACTTCGCCAAGCGACATTGTCCTGGCAGGGGGGCTGAAAAACTATGGAACATGCTTCGACAAGCCTGTCCTGAGCCATGTCGAAGGGCTCAGCATGAACGGATTTATCTCAGCGATGGCAATATCAGATCCGTTCGTCCTGAGCCCCGTCGAAGGACTCTGAGGATTTTTCAGCACCCTGTTGGGCTGTCATCCTGTGGCCGAGCCTCAGGATGACACCAAGTATGAGAAGCTTGGTAGAGAAATGATTTAATTGGAGTGAAAGTGGCCATGGCGAATTCGGACTACAACAATTTTTTTCCAACCACACGCAAAACTCGTCTGCCCGGCGGCTACATGGGCAAGCTGCTGCGCGTCGACATGACCAGCGGCAAACTCACCGACGTCAATCTTCCCGAAGAGCCATCGCTGCGCAAATATTGGGGCGGCCAGCTGTTCGCGGAATACGTACTGCTCAACGAATTGCCCCTAGGCATCGACCCCTACGATGCGCGCAACGTCATCGTCGGCATGACCGGGCCGATCACCGGCACCGGCTTCACCCCCGGCGGGACAAAGATGTGTTTCGTCTATTTGAGCCCGGCGACCAAGTACACGCTGGGCCGCGGCGCGACAAGTGGGTATTTCGGCACGGCGCTGAAAAACGCCGGCTACGACGGCATCATCGTCACCGGCGCGGCGCAGTCGCCGAAGTATCTCTACATCGGCGAGGACAAAGTCGAGTTGCGCGACGCCGGCCATGTCTGGGGCAAAGGCATTCGCGAAACCGAAGACACGCTGCGCAAAGATTCCGGCCATAAAGACGCCCGCGTCGGCGCCATCGGTCCGGCCGGGGAAAATCTCGTGCGCGCCGCCATGCTGGTCAACGATTACAACCACACCGCCGCCCACGGCCTGGGTGCGGTGATGGGCTCGAAGAAACTCAAAGCCTTGGTCGCTTGGGGCACCAAGCGGCCGCGCTTGCACGATAAAAATAAATTGATCGACGCCGGCGTGCGCTGGAGTAAAGCCATCGCCTCGCGCAAGACCACGGTGAAGAAACGGCTCACCAGCGTCGGCCATGGCGAGGACTGGGGCGCGATTACTAAATTAAATTGGCGCAGCACCATCATCACCGACGAAGCCAAGGGGCTCGATCAAAATCGCGTCACCCTGCGTCCCTGCTTCCAATGCCCGCGCATGTGTCCCTGGGATGTCGAGATCGGCGAGGGCCGCTTCAAGGGCAAGGTCGGCCACTTCAACGCCGGCAGCGAATGGATGGACACGTTTTACAATCTCGGCTTCAAGGGCAATGACGTGCTCTATCTCTCCGAGCGCATCAATGATCTCGGCATCGAGTGCAGCCACTACGCCTGCGGCGCGGGGCTCGCCTTCGAAGCCTGGGAGAAGGGCGTCCTCGGGCCCGACAAAACCGATGGCTTGAAGTTGGAGTGGGGCAACATGGAAGCCGTTGAAACGCTGCTCGAACGCTGCGCCCGCCGCGAAACCTGGCTCGGCAACATTCTCGCCGACGGCCCCAAAGAGTTGGCCGAAGAATTAGGCGGCGAAGCGAAAAACTGGGTCGTCCACACCAAAGGCGGCACGCCGGCGCAACATGAATGGCGGCCGATGCTGAGCCAAATGCTGAGAGAATTGGTCGCCAGCGGCGGCATGAAACCGCAGGGCGCCGGCGGCAAAGAGCCGCCCGACGATCTCAAGTATCGTGAAAAATGGGGGCCCCTCGATCCCAACCAACCGGACGGTTGGACGAGTTCTCACTTGATCACCGAAAAAGTCCGCCAAGCCTGCGGCATCATGGGCGGCTGCTGGTTCGCCTTGAACGACAAGCCGCGCGACGGCGTGCAGAGCATGCTCGACGCCCTCAACGCCACCACCGGCTGGGACGTGAGTTTGGACGAACTCATCGACGCCGGCCACCGGGCGATCATCTTGCAAAGCGTCTTCGGCACCCAGCGAGGTTGGATCGCCGAGCACGACTGGCAGGACGTCGGCCCAAGATTTTTGGAACCGATCCCCGACGGCAAGTACAAAGGCTTCACCATCAACAAATGGCTGCCCGGCCTGGTGTATGAATATTACAAAATCTCCGGCCGCCACGAGCACACCGGCCGGCCGTTTATGGACACGTTGCAAAAGTTGGGGCTGGAAGAGTTCAAAGACTGGAGCCAGCTCGACTGAATAAATTGACAATGGATAATGGAGAATTGATAATGGCTCGGAATCGCCACTCACGGTTTATCGCGCTGGTCTTGTGCGCGCTGTCATTCGCTTTCGTCCTGCTGCCTTCGAGCGCCGAGGCGCAGCTCAAGAAAGTCCGCATGGGCAGCTCGTCGACCAACGTGTCGTTCCTCGCGCTTTACACCGCCATCCACCGCGGTTTCTTTCGCGACGAAGGCATCGACCTGGAGATCGTCTTCATGCCGGCCAACCTCGCCAGCACCGCGGTATTGAACGGCGATGTCGACTACAACGGCGCGGTCACCGGCACCATCGGCGCCGCCGTCCAAGGCCGGCCCATGAAAGTATTGCTCTTCACTGTCGCTAAACCACTGCTGTTCTTGGTCAGCCAGAAAAACATCAAGGACGTGAAGCAGCTCAAAGGCAAAAAAATCGCCGGCAGCTCCCCCGGCGGCTCGGCGACGCTGCTCGCCAACCAAGCGCTCAAACTAATCGGCCTGGAGCCCGGCAAAGATGTGTCGGTCCTGCAAATGTCCGGCAGCGCCGCCAGCCGCTACGCGGTCCTGGAATCCGGCGTGGTCGAAGCGTCGCTCCTGTCGGTGCCGGAAAACATCATCGCCATCGAGAAGGGCTACAACGAACTGCTGTTTCTCGGCGACGTCGTCGAGTTTCCCCAGAACGGTTTCGGCGCCTCGGAGAAAAAAATCCGCGAGAACCCCGACGAAATCTACCGCATGGTGCGCGCCACCCTGCGCGGCCTGCAGTTCGTATGGGATAAGAATAATACGGAAGCGGTGACCAACGTCCTGATGAAGCAATGGAAAGTCAGCGACCGCAAAATGGCCGCCGAAATGTCCCGCCAAGTCGGCCGCGTCTTAACCAAAGACGCCTACGTCAAACCGGAATCGGTGCAAGTCTTGATCGACCTCGCCCGCGAGAGCGCCAAGGTGACCAAACCGGTGACGGTCGCCGATGTCGTCGATTACAGTTTTCTGGACAAAGCAAGAAAAGAATTGGGAATGGTAAAATAGTCCGGGGGCTGGCGTGCTTATGTCGAAACAAGTAATCCGCACCAAAGCTAGGCGTCCGTGAGGGCGGGGACAATATCGGTTTTTGTAAATCCTGCCCTTTGAACAGTAGCGGCGAGTCAGTAGCTTTCGCGAGAGCATAGGAAAAACAGTCGCCGTAGTTAAGGCCAGCGGATTGCTGGCCCTTGCCATAGCGCGCGTAAGCGTCACGCGCCAGTTCCGCGTGCTGGATGGTGAAGCTTTCCACTTGGAATCCACCTTCCTGAATCAACTTATCGACGATTTGAGCCACTTTGCTTCCATGTCGATTGAGCATCACGATATTTAACTCCAGCAGCGTAGCCGCGGAGATCAGCGGCGGATCGGCTTCGGCAATCGCCTCCGCATAAGTCTGCGCATCCGGTTCCTTGTTGAGGATCGCGATGAGTGCGGAAGTATCCACGACGATCATCGCGGCAGCCCGCGCTCATCGTATAGCATCTCCTCAGCAGATCGGCCGTCGATCACCGGCAGCCGGCTGCATTGGTCGCCCAATTTCAAAAGCCTATCGGCAAGTGCTTTTCGGTTACGGCGCCGCCGCAATCTTGCGAGACGTTCGGTCACGGCCCGATCCACAGCCTCAGCGATTGTTTCACCCGTGATCCGAGCAAGTTCTTTCACTCGGCGGTGAGTGTCGCCGCTCTTAATGTTCATGCCCATATCTCAACCTCCGGAGGTATAACATTCGCAAGTTTATACCCTCGGTGGTATCCGCGCAATAAATGGAAGAATCGAAGGTGGAGAGGCGCACCATAGCAGCCGCGTACTCACCAATGGCGCGTGCGTCAAAATCGAATTCAGCTTTTCGGATCAAGCACGAAAAGATTTGGCCTTCGCCCGATCGCTTTGGGTTTCTGGCTACATAAACTCCAAACTCAAAACCAATCACAGCAGCGGATCGATAATCACCTTGATCGAATCCTGGCCGCTCGCCGTCAGCTGAAAACCGACGCCGGTTTCCGCCAGCGGCAAGCGGTGCGTCACCATGTCGGCAACCCGCACCCTGCGGTCGCGAATCAGCTCCAACGCTTCCTTCAAATCGTCCCCGCTGCCGGCATAGGAAGTGACAACGTTAATCTCGTCACGCCAGAAATCGAATAACGGAATCGGCACATCGACACCGGCCGCAGTCGGCGCAAAGAACAGCAACGTGCCGCCGCGATCAATCGACTTCACCGCCTGCTGAATCGCCGGCATGGCGCCGGTGCAAACGATCACCAGATCGGCCAGGCGGCCGTCGTTCAGTTCCATCAAGCGCGCTGGCACATCTTCCGCGCCATGGATCGTCGCATCGGCGCCGAATTGTTTGGCGGCATTCAAACGAAAGTCGCTGATGTCCGTGGCAATCACCCGCGCCGCGCCACGCGCCTTGGCGAGTTGGATATGCAGCAAACCGGAAATGCCGCTGCCGATCACCAACACCGTCTGCCCCGCGGCAAGCTTGGCAAAGCGCTGCGCCCGCACGACGCAAGCCAGCGGCTCGATGAACGACCCTTCGTCAAAGGTCATGGAATCGGGAATGCGCAGCGTGCCCAACTCGACATTGATCTTCGGCACACGAATGTACTCGGCGAAACCGCCGGGCTCAAAGTGCGTCGTGCGCAGCAGATCGCAAACCGATTGATGCCCAGCCTTGCAGTAACGGCATGTGCCGCACGGCACATGATGGGTGGAAAAAACCCGGTCGCCAACTTTGAACCCTTCGACACCGGTACCGATCTCGGCAACTTCGGCGGTGATCTCATGGCCAAGCACGAGCGGTGCCTTTCGAACTCGATACCACTCCATCAAGTCGCTGCCGCAGATTCCGCTTGACCGGGTTCGCAACAGCAACTCACCAGGACCGATTGTCGGCTTCGGCAGCTCCTCCAACCGCACATCACGGTTGTTGTAGTACATGGCGACACGCATGTTCAGTGCCCCGGACTCAAGTTCACTACCCTTCAACTCGCTTTACGAGCTTTGGTGCTTTTCTCACTCTCATAAATCTTAAACGCCTCTTTCACCGAAACATTCTCATGAACGATGGCGCGCACAGCCTTGATCATTCCCACCGCAGAATCGGACTGAAAGATATTACGCCCCATGTCGACGCCAATAGCGCCGCCTTTGACGGCATTGTACGCGAGCTCCAGCGCTTCCATCTCGGGCGTCTTCTTGCCGCCGGCGACGATCACCGGGATCGGGCAGCTGCCGATCAGTTCTTCGAAGTTGTCGCAGTGGTAAGTCTTGACGATATGGGCGCCCATCTCGGCGGCGATACGGCAGGAGAGTCCTAAATAACGCACGTCCCGCGCCATGTCTTTGCCAACGGCGGTGACGGCGAGCACCGGGATGCCGTACTTCTCGCCTTCGTCGACCAGTTTGGCCAAGCTGACCAAAGTTTCTTTTTCGAACTCCGAGCCGACGAAGATCGACAGCGCGATCGCCGAGACGTTCAAGCGAATGCATTCTTCGATGGACACGGTGATCTCTTCGTTGGACAGTTCCTTCAAAATGCTCGTGCCACCGGAGACCCGTAGAACGATGGGCTTGTCCGCCTTGGCGTCCACCGAAGTGCGCAGCACGCCGCGGGTGAGCATGATCGAGTCGGCATACGGCATCAGCGGCTCGATGGTCTTGCGCGGCTCTTCCAGGCCGCTGGTCGGTCCGAGAAAATATCCGTGATCGACGGCCAACATCACCGCCCGGCCGTCCGATTTAATAATGCGCGCCAAACGATTGGCCATGCCCCAGTTCATCGACATATTCGCCTCCTAAGATTGCAAGATAGATGGGCCGAAAACTATCACAAATTGGTTTTGATTGTGAATCGCCGCCGTGGGGGAATTTGACAGCGCCGCCGGAGCGCTATAGCGTAACTTCATCTGATTCCCAGGAGGGATTATGCCGATTGAAATCGTCGATATGGTCAAGAAGGCGGGCGAAGGCAAGCGCCAGGTGATTTTCAACACCAACCGTTTACATGCCTGGGTGCATGTCTATCCGAAACCGGGCGACGCCGACGACATGCATTGTCACAACGCCGATCAAACCTTCTACGTCATCGACGGCGAATGCACCATGCATTTCCCCGACGGCGGCAAGGTGGTCATGACGCCGGGTAAAGTCGCCACCATCACCGGCGGCTCGTTCTATCAATTGGAAAACACCGGCACCGGCCCGATGGTCTTGATGGGCAACCGCTCCGGCCCGTCGGAAGCGATCCAGCATATCAACTACGAGCTGCGCCAAGACATCAAGAAACTGCCCAAGGATGAGATGGACAAGATCCGCCATCCGAGCAACGCGAACCTCTAGAGTTCGTCAAACCGCAAGCCGGTTCACGAACCGGCCTCGGTGCGCGCGCCGACCAACGGCCAGACATAGCGCACGCCGAGGCCGGCGAGAATCAACCCACCGCCCCAAACCGTCGCCGCCGACGGCAACTCACCGACGACCAACGCCACCCAAAGCGGATTGAGCACCGGCTCGATCAAGGCGATCAGCGACGCCTCGGGCAACGGCACGGTCTGCAAACCTTTGGAGAACAAGTAATAGGGCGCGCCCAACTGCACCGCGCCCATGACCGCGAGAATCAGCGCTTGATTGAAGGTCAGCGCCAGCTCCGATTGCACCAGGCCAAACAGCAAAAGCGCGCAGAGCAGATTGTTGATCCAGGTCAGGTAGACCGGCGCGATGTCTTTGGTGCGCTGCAGATTGATCATGTAGGCGGCAAACAGCAGGCCGCTTATGAGTGCCAGGGCGACGCCGATCATCTGCGGCTCGCCGGCGCTGTCCAGCGAGATGATCGCGATGCCCAGCATCGCGACGATCAGGGCGACGAGATTGGACTTGGCGATTTTCTCGCGCAGCACCAACCAGGAGAACAGGAAGACGAAGATCGGCGCGGTGTACTGCAAAACGATGGCATTGGCGGCGCTAGTGAGTTTGTTGGCGGAAACAAACGCGCTGATCGCCGCCGTGTAGGTGAGCACTGAAACCACGATGGTGCCGTTGGCGCGAAAATCGCCGCGCCGGAGAAACGGCGTAAAGACCAAGGCGGCGAACAGACTGCGGTAAAAAACGATCACCAGCGGGTGAATATCCAAAAATTTGATAAACACCCCAGCCAAGCTCCAGAGAACGGCGGCGGCGAAGATGAACAGCCGGCCGCGTTCGATGCCAAGGAGCAAAGTCGGCGGAGACTCGTTGGTTGTCATATTCGACTGATAAACCGACACAAACAAAAATGGGGTGGAACGCCAACGCGCCCACCCCATGATTCAACTTCAGGGAGAATCTGCTACCGAAGCGCGGTTATTTGCTGTCCGACACTACCGACACTTTGAGCGTCACGGTGAGGTCCGCCGACAAGCGCACCGGCACGTCGTAATCGCCGGCCACTTTGATCGGCTCGTTCAGATGGATTTTGCGCCGGTCGACGGTCAGCCCCTTGGCTTTGAGCGCCTTTTCGATCTGCATGTTGGTCACCGAACCGAAGAGCTTGCCCTCTTCGCCGACCTTCATCGGCAACACCAGCGCCACCCCGGCCAACTGATCGCCCACCGCTTGGGCTTGGCGCAGGACCTTTTGTTTCTGGTCGCCGATGATTTTTTTCGAGTGCTCGAAGGTCTTCAAGTTCTTCTTGTTGGCCTCCAGCACCAGACCGCGCGGCAGTAAGAAATTCCGCGCATAACCGTCGCGCACCCGCACCACTTCGCCGATCTTGCCGACATTGGCGATATCTTCCTTGAGAATGACTTCCATGCTTCCTCCGCTAGGACGCTTGGCTCGGCGTGAGATTGTCCTTACCTAAGCGGCGAAAATCGCCCCATAGGTCGAACAGTCCCAAGCCCACAACCATGAGCGTGAAAATTTGTTGAAAGACGATCAAAATATAAGTCAGGCCGCGCAAAAACCGCGGCACGTTGTTCTTGTGAAAAAAAAACGCGATCACGGCCAACCCCTGGGCGAAATAGACCGCGCCGATGAGCAACAGCAAATTCATCGCGATCAAGCGCGCCAAGTTCGGCACTGGGAAAAACAAGCTGAAGCCGCAGGCGATCAGCCCCCAGACCAGCGCTTCCGGCCCCTTCCAGTCGCGAAAACTGTCCACCGCGAACCACTCGGCCCGGCGCTCGGGAAAACGGCGGCGCAGGGAAAGAATATTGATCAAGGCGATCAGCGCGAAGGTGACGAACAGCAATCCGGGCAGGATTTGCAAGGTCATGTCGATCAACTGGGGCATTTTTTCTTTGACCAATTCCAAGCTGTCCTTGGAGAAACCAAGCTGCTCCTGCATCTGCGTCGCGGCGGCGAACTGTTGGGTCAAGCCAGCGCGGAACTGGCTTATCAGCGCGCTCCACGAGCCGAAAAAGTAATGCGCCACGCCCAACGCCCAGACAAACATGGCGCTCGCCGCGGCAGTCACCAGATACTCGACCGCGCGAACACGGCCGATCAGAAAAAACAGCACACCGGCCAGGATCGCGAAAATCGCGTAAAGCAATCCGAGATCTTCGCCGCCCAATAGCCCAAGCACCAAGAAGGCCATGACAATGACGCCGACTCCATAACCGATGCCATACTTGACGCCGAACAGCAGCACCGGCTGGGCGACAAACGGCAAGAGCAGCGCGCCCATGGGTGGCAAGCTGACGCCACCCATGAATAGCGTGACGCTCAATGCTAGAGCCAAAAGGAACCGGGTAATGACTTCTAGCCGCTGCATGGGATTGGCCAGAGAAACGAAATTAGTTATTGGCGGTCGTAAACGGCAGCAAGGCGATGCTGCGGGCGCGCTTAACCGCGGTCGTCAGCAGCCGCTGATGATGGGCGCAGTTGCCGGTGATCCGGCTCGGCGTCATCTTGCCGCGCTCGGTGACGAAGGACGAGATCGTGCGCAGATCCTTGTAATCGATGCGCAAACTCTTGTCGGCGCAAAAGCGGCAAACCTTGCGCCGAAACATCGGCCGGCGCCGCTGGCCGCCCTTATCGTCATCGGACCGCTCACGGGTGGGTCTCGGGCTCCGTTCGTACTGTGCCATAATTTACGCTACCTCTTGTTTCATCTTAAGCTGCCCTGCCGTCGGTGCAGACAGCGGCGGCGAAGCTAATTATTTTGCATCGGCGAAAATCCCTGCCGATGCCAATTCAATCTAGGCCGAAGGTTCTCGCTCACGGTCGCCGCCGCGATCTCCACCCCGATCACCGCCCCGCGACCGATCGTCATAACCGCGCCGGTCGTCGTAGTTACGCCGTGGCGGCTCGTCGGTATAGACCCGCGGCGCCGACGGACTAGCGGTCGGGCTGTCTTCTTCGGCGCGGGTGGTCAGATAACGCAGAATACCGTCGGTGAGCTTGAGATTGCGCTCAAGCTCGGCCACCGCTTTACCAGTAGCCTTGTAGCGCATCAAAGTGTAATAGCCCTTGCCCTGCTTTTCGATCTTATAGGCGAGATCGCGCAGGCCCCATTCCTCGACATGGACGATGGTGCCCTCTTGGCCTTCGACGACCTTGTTGAAGCGCTCGATGAATTCTTTGTTGCGCGGCCCTTTTTCCGGATGCACGACAAAAAGAGTTTCGTATAATGTAACCGTGTGACTACCCTCCACAAGAAAATTGTCTATTTAACATACGGACTTGGGCTTTACAATGTACCGCGCTCGTCAGCCTGCCCGGTTATAAACGTCCATCGCCACAGCCACGCCCTGTTGCAACAGGCCGTCCAGGGCTTCGCTACTGCGCTCGACGACCTTGGCGAGCTCCTCGACTTCGCTCTCGGCAAACCGCGCGAGCACATGATCGATGACCGTCACCCCTTCGGGCGGGCGGCCGATGCCGATGCGAATACGATCGAACTCAGTGGCGGCCAACTGTTCGATAATCGAACTCATACCGCGATGGCCCCCAGCACTGCCGCGGCGACGAATCCTGATCCGCCCCACAGGCAGGTCGAGGTCGTCGTAGATCACCACTAGCTCCGCAGCGCTGGCGCCATACTGTTGCAGCAGCGCCGCCACCGCAATGCCGCTGCGATTCATGAACGTCTGCGGTTTGGCTAGAACCACCGGGATATCTTTCATCATCCCCTGCCCAACCAGCGCATCGCAGCGCGACTGGTCGAAGGCTATGCGCAGTCGCCGCGCCCAGTAGTCGACTACGGTGAAGCCGATGTTATGCCTGGTGCCTTCGTACTTGCTTCCCGGATTGCCCAGGCCGACGACGATTTTCACCCATTCGATCTCGTTTACAGCGCGAAACTAACCGTCCGAACGTTATTCCTTCTTAGCCGGCGCTTTAGCGTCCGCCGGCGCTGCGGCCGCCGCTTCCACTGGCGCAGCCGCGCTGGTGGTCGCTTCAACCGTCGGCGCCACCACCGTCACGAGCGCTAGATTATCCTCGGCCGCCGACACCACACCTTCGGGCATTTGCAAATCTTCGATATGCACCGAATCGCCGATATCGAGCGCGCTGACATCGACGTTGAAAAATTCCGGGATATCCAGGGGCAAGCACTCGACCTCGATCTCGCGCAGGATCGGCTGAATAATGCCGCCGTTAACGATACCGACCGCTTTGCCGACGAAGTGCAGCGGCACATGGACCTGAATTTTGGCGGTCAGATCGACTTCATAGAAGTCGGCGTGGATGACATCGCCGGTGATCGGATGAAACTGCATGTCCTTGACCAGCGCGACTTTTTCCGCCAGCGCCGCGGCCTCGGACTTCATCCGCACCAAGTGCGAGCCTTGCAGTCCGGCGACCCGCCGGGAGAATTCTTTCTTGTCCAGGGTCAAGCCCACCGCCGCGGTTTTCGGACCGTAGAGGACCGCCGGAATCTTACCGCCCCGCAGTAACCGTCTGGCATCACGTTTGCGCTGCTTATCGCGCGCTTCAACCTGTATTTCTAGAGTCTCCAAGGAAACTACCTCCTGTGACTAAACGAATAGCGAGCTGATCGACTCTTCTTCATGGGTGCGGCGAATCGCCTCACCGATCAAATGAGCGACCGACAATGTTTTGATCTTGCCGCAACCTTGAGCCTGCGGCCCAAGCGGAATCGTATTGGTAACGATCAGTTGCTCGAGAGGGCAATCTTCGATGCGTTTGATCGCAGGCCCGGACAAGACCGGATGGGTGCAACTGCCAATAATTTTCTTGGCGCCCTCTTTTTTCAGCGCTTCGGCGGCCATGGTCAAAGTCCCGGCGGTATCGACCATGTCATCAACCAAGATCGCGATGCGATCCTTGACCTCGCCGATAATGTTCATCTCGGCCACCACATTGGGGCCGATGCGCCGTTTATCGATGATCGCCAATGACGCGTCCAAGCGTGTCGCGATCGCCCGCGCGCGTTCGACGCCGCCGGCGTCCGGCGACACGATGGTGACTTCCTTGTGATCGACCTGGGTGCGCAGGTAATCCAACAACACCGGCGTGGCAAAAACGTTGTCCACCGGGATATCGAAAAAGCCCTGGATCTGCCCCGAGTGCAAATCCATCGTCAGCATGCGCGAGGCGCCGGCGCGGGTGATCAAGTCGGCAACTAGTTTGGCGCTGATCGGCACCCGCGGCACGACTTTGCGGTCCTGGCGTGCGTAGCCATAGTAAGGCATGACCGCGGTGATGCGCTGCGCCGAGGCGCGCTTGAAAGCGTCCAGCATGAGCAACAATTCCATCAAATTGTTGTTGCCCGGGGCCGAGGTCGATTGCAGCACGAAGACGTCCGCGCCACGGACATTTTCCTTGATTTCGACCTTAATCTCGCCATCGCTAAAAGTGTCCACGGTCGCTTTACCCATCGGCACCTTGAGGTATTGGCTGATCTCAGCGGCCAACGGTGGATTGGAGTTTCCCGCGAATATTTTCAACTCGGCTGTGCGACCCATTATTACTCGCTATCCCGTGATTGCTACTCGGTCCATTTCAAGGCCCAAACTTCCATACCGCTAAAAAACAGGAGCGCCGTCCCACTGTGAACGGCGCCTGCTAAGTTCTACTAAATCTATGTCGTAAAGGCCAGCCGGGCGATCTTTACATAAGAAACTGGCTGGGCGGGAAGGATTCGAACCTTCGATACCGGCTCCAAAGGCCGGGGCCTTACCGCTTGGCGACCGCCCATCCTTGAACCCCCGCTGGGAAGTTCATCCGGTCGCGCAGAACATCCGGTCAATCGTCGTCGACCGGTGTCGGTGACCCGCCTTCGGCGAGCACTCTATTATATTCTGCGATGATTTTCTCTTCGACCATCCGGCGCGTCTCATTGTTGATCGGATGGGCAATATCTTTATAGGTTCCATCCTTGCGTTTCTTGCTGGGCATCGAGACAAACAGCCCGGTGGCGCCATGGATGATCTTTAAGTCGCGGATCACAAAGCAGTGATCCAGCGTGATAGTGACATAAGCCCTGAGTTTATCTTCTTCAACAGGAAAGACCCTAACCTCGGTGACTTGCATAAGGACCCCCTCTGGACGAGCCAGATGTTGCGCCGGTAGAGTTCTGTTTTATGGGCTTCGAACTAAACTTAATTTACAACATGCGCCAAAAACGCTTGAACCCCCTCTTCATGCCGCATCCGCCGAAAGGCTTGCTCAGCCGATCGCTTCGATTTGAAAACGCCAAATACCGATGAGCCGCTGCCTGACATCAAAACCCCGACAGCGCCGGCCAGAGTCAGCTTGGTTTTCACTACGCCAATTTCAGGATATCTCTTTATGGCCACCTGCTCGAGATCGTTGATGAGCAGTTTAGCGAGTCTATCCAGGCTTTCCAGCGGCGTCGCAATGCTAGTATTTACGCCAACTTTTGTCAACTTTGGCGGCAGATTTCCGTACACCCAGGCGGTCCCCACCGGGAATCCCGGATAGACCAATACCAACCAGCGGCGGCGCAGCTTGGGTAGTAGCTTGAGCTTTTCACCGATGCCGCGGGCGCGCGCCGGCTTGGCGCGGATAAAAAATGGCACATCGGCGCCGAGCCGCAGCGCCAACCCTTCCAGCTGGCGCGCCGACAAGCGCAATTTCCACAGCCGGTTGAGCCCCAGCAATACCGCCGCGGCGTCGGTACTGCCGCCGCCCAAGCCGGCGCCGATGGGAATTTTCTTGGCGATGTGAATCGCCAGCGGCCGATGGATTTTCGCCTTTGCCATGATCAGTTCGGCGGCGCGATAGGCGAGGTTGTCGCGCCCCAGCGGCACCTGCGGATGATCGCAGTGAATTTCAATCGATGGCGAAGACTGAATCGCAGCGGCGGCGCCACGGCGCGGCTGGCGTATCTCGATCTCGTCATAGAGCGACACTGGCACCATGATAGTGTCGAGCAGATGATAACCGTCGGCGCGTTTGCCGACCACGCGCAAGGACAAATTGATTTTCGCCGGCGCTCGAATCTTCACGCGCCATTAGCTAACATAGGCGCCGGGCAATTGCGAAAGTTTTTCTCACCATGACACAAGACAATGACGCATTTCTCGACACCGCCTGGCAAGCCGCCCAAGCCGCCGGCGAAATTATCAGCGCCAACTGGCAGAAACCCAAGATCATCGATCACAAAGGCGCCGTTGATTTGGTCACCGACACGGATCGTCAATGCGAACGGATCATCGTGGATATTTTAGCCCAGAGATATCCCGACCACTCGATCTTGGCCGAGGAAAACACTCGGCTGGAACGGCGTGACAGCGCCTACCGCTGGATCGTCGATCCCCTCGACGACACCACCAACTTCGCCCATGGCTATCCGCACTTTTGCATCTCCATCGCCCTCGAATGGAATGGCGCGATCGTCGTCGGCTTGGTCTACGATCCGCTGCGCCAAGAATGCTTCCGCGCGGTAAAAGGAAAGGGCTCAACCCTCAACGGCGCAACGATCCGCTGTTCCACCGTCGGCGATCTCGACAACGCGCTGCTCGCCACCGGCTTCCCCTACGACCGGCGCGACCATGCGGATTATTATCTAAGTTTTTTTCACGCGTTCATGACCCGCTGCCAAGAGATTCGCCGCAACGGTTCGGCGGCGTTGGATTTATGTTACGTCGCCTGCGGCCGGCTCGACGGCTACTGGGAGTTGAAGTTGAAGCCCTGGGATGTCGCGGCGGGCAGTTTGATCGTCAGCGAAGCCGGCGGCAAGCTGAGCGATTTTCGCGGCCAGCGGTTCGCTATCAGAGGTCGCGAGACTCTCGCCAGCAATGGGTCGATCCACCAGCAAATGACCAGCATAACCGCGACAATTGCGCGCATGGACGTTGACTGAGCGCCGCCCCGATGATAGAAAATCTGCCACGCGCCCGTAGTGAAAAGGATATCACGAGGGCCTCCGAAGCCCTAAGTACAGGTTCAATTCCTGTCGGGCGCACCATCCGAACTCGTAAAGCCAATCCAGATTTCCCCAATAGGCAAGCGGTCAGCACCGGCATTAGGCGCGCAGGCGTAGCCTGGCGCCGGTGACCATGGCATCGGACTCCAATGGATCATGCCAGTGGTTGATGCCGGGTAACGGTGTGATCGTCACTGCGCTAGGCGTGGGAACGATTGGCTCGGCGGGTAATTCAGTTAAATTCTTAGGCGACGGCGCTACCGCGGCGGGCTCGGACTCGACTACCACGTGCGCTCGCGCGATCTTCTGATCAGCGTCAACCGGACCGGCATCGGCACGCGCCGTCTGCGCCGCGCTGGGCGGCTGGCGCTCGCCCCAAAGCGCGGCGAAAATATGATCGCCGACATCCTTGCCGGTAAACCACTCGACGGCGGAATTCACTACGCCGGCGACAAAGCCGCCGATTCGGCCCCACAGCGCGCCGCCGACCAGCCGGGGCACGAAACCGATCTTGTCGCTGGTCAGATTGCGATAAAGCGTCGCGACGATGGGAATATGATGCAGCGGATTGATGACATCGAGAACATCGCCAAAGCCAAATTCCTGCTCCTGCCAATAGCGCACTTCACGCGCGGGCGGAGCGGGCGGCGGCGCCGGTTCGCGCGCCACTTGATCGATCACATCAGCGTAACTGTCGGCGCCGGTTTTCGCCGCCACAGCGGCAGGACGCGCAGAGTCCGTGGCTGCGGCCGGCACGCGCCGGTTGGGTGGCGGAATATCGAGAATCATTGAGCAGTCTCCAGCGCCCTAGCTGGTGCGCGGTTCCTGAATCAAGCGGATCTCAACCCGGCGATTGGCGCGCCGGTTGGTTGGCGTGGAGTTAGGTTTCTTGGGCCGGTGATCGGCGTAGCCTTGCACCGCGACGCGCGACGGGCGCAAGCCGCGCTGGATCAAGAAGCGCGCCACCCGGATGGCCCGCGCGGTCGACAGTTCCCAATTGGACGGAAACGCTGGGTTGGCGATGCGCCGGTTGTCGGTATGGCCACTTACCGCCACCGACAACTGCGGATTGGCGAGCACCACATGGGCGACTTTTTCCAACACCGGCAGCGCGCGGGTGCGCAGATCGGCTTTACCGGATTCGAATGGAACGGTGTCGCGCATAGACAACAAAATTTCTCCCGCGGTTGCTTCGATGGTGACATCCCGGGCCAAGCCGGCGGCGCCGACAAAGGCGCTCAAGTCGCCCTGCAGATCTTGCAGAACTTCCGGCGGGATCGAATTCGCAACCACTACCGGTTTGCTCAGCGCCACACCAACCGCCGGCACGGCGAGCGCCGACGGCGCGATAATGGTTTTCGCGGACGCTTGCCATAGGACGGCGAAACCCAACAGCAAGAGCGTCAAATCGCTCAAGGTAATCATCCACCAGTTGCCGGGGTCAGCGCCAGCGCGTGGTGCCGCGGTGGCCAATCGAAAGGCCGGGTTGCGCTGCGTGTTGGGTGGAAGCGCGGTTACGTTCTTCGACTGCATGGGGTTAACGCTGGGCGCTTAAACTCAAGGGTTGCCATTCCTGAAATTTCGCCTGATCGGCTTCCCAGGCGAGGGTCAGCGCGGTGGGATGGTGATCGAGCGCGGTGGCGTCGCCGCGGGCGATCAGCATGATCCAATCTTTGGTCAGCAGCATATTGACTTCCTTTTGCATCGCCAGTGATTGCAGGCGGCCGGCCACCGGCGCCACCACCACGTTGGCGAACAGGGCGCCGTAGAGCGTGGTCAACACCGCCAGGCTCAGAGCCGAAGGCAGGCTTTTGGCGTCCACCGAGGCGATGCCGCCGAGCAACAAAACCATGCCGATCAAAGTTCCGATCAGCCCAAGCGACGGCAAGAGTTTGCCCAAGGTCGCGAGGATTTCCCGGTTGATTTCATTTTCGGCGACAAATGCCGCCAAGCGGTGCTCTAAGCGCAGACGAATATTCTCTTGATTGTGAAAATCCACCAGCAGGCCGACCGCGAAACGCAAATAGCCGTCAGCCAGATGGGGCTCCTGATTTTCCAAGCCGCGGATGCCGTTCAGGCGAAACAGATCGGTGAGCCGCTGCAATTCGCGGCTGTGATCGGCCGTCAAATAGACCTCGCCATCGAACAACTCGCGCAGCGCCCGCCACAGCCCGGCTAATTGTGGCTGGCTGTAGGATAGCCAGGTCACTGCCAGCGCGCCGCCGAGGGTAAATATGAGCGAAATGGGATCGAAGAACTCGGGCTTGAAGACCAGTCCGAGAACCAGCGCCACAGCTGTGGTAATTGCCAGAACTAAACTACGCCGCACGAAACCTCCTGCGCCACCGACGGGGTCAAATAGTTAGCGCGCGGCTCTACGATCCGCAGGATTTATGCCAGCGACATGGACTTCGACCAGTGCCATCTACCCTGGCGACCCGGCAAAATTTGCCGGTGAAAACTGACGATGGCCAATGGTTGCGGCACAATCGGCCGCGCTGACCAGAAAAACTTGGCGGCGCCGCCAGGAGAGCGCCGTCTTGGCATCGGCGGCGAGTGATTTTAGCCAGGGATAAATTGACGATCGTGACGGAGTTCTGACGATGCGCCGGGCAAGGAACGGAACCGAACCGGCGGCCGGCTTACAGCGCGCGGTGCAAGAACGACGGCGGCGCCGGCGTGGCGCCGCTGGCGAGAAACGCCTTGAGCTTATGTAGACCCGCCAGTTCATCGCTCACCTGGCCCATGGCGAGCTCGGCTTTGGCGAGAATGGTCACGTCGAGGTAACAAATTTCCTCGAGCAGCGAATGGAACGCTTGCCGTTCGGCGGCGCCCAGCTCGGCGCTCAACCGATCGATATCGGCAAACAAGCGGGCGCGCTGATCGAGCCATTGCAGCACTGCCAAGTGCGCCAGTTGGCCACCGCCGGCCAGCTCGACCCCCTGGGCCACCACGCCGTCGAGATCCGCCAACCAAGGATTCATTTCGCCCCCCCGGCCGCGGCTTGCTTGCGCTGGCTGGCGATCGCTTCTTCCCAGCCGGACTGGAGGGTCTTCAGCATGGCGATCACCGTGGTCAATCGACCGGCGTCGTTGTCCACATTGGCGACCAGAATTTGCTCGAGCATGTAGAGATAGAGCGCTTCCAGGTTGGCGGCGATCTCGCCGCCGACTTCATGATCGAGACTGGCGATGAACTGATTGATGATATCGTTGGCGCGCAAAATATATTTACCCTTTGCGCCGAAGTTGCCGGCGGCCATTTGAGTCTGCGCGGCGTTCAGCGCGTCGATGGCACCCTGATAAAGCATCAGCAGAACGGTGGTCGAGTCCGTGGTGGTGAGCTGGATTTCGCGATAAGCCTGCAGTTGTCGTACAGCGGACATGGCACCCCTTGATTACTAGCGGCGCGACAGCGCGCCGACATGTTGCGTGAGATAATCGCCTTGAGATTTGAGTTGGCTGACGATCTTTTCTAACGCGGTAAATTGCTTAGTCAATCGCTGCTCCATGGCGGCGATGCGCGTTTCTTCCTGGGCGATTTTGCTATCGATACGTTTGATGCTCTGGGCGATACCGTTCTGCCGAAAGGTGAGCGTTCCATCGATGGCGCCGACGAAATCGTCCACCGCATCCGGAATCCGCTTGCCGATGCCGTCTTGCAGGCCGATAAAGAGATGGCTCACCGCGGTGGCGTCGGCGCCGAGGGCGTTGGCGAGCTTTGCCGAATCGAGGGACAATGAGCCGTCCTTTTGAAACGACACGCCGATATCCGAAAGCGTTCGATAACTCGAGCTGGTACCGCCGGCGGCGGAGAATTCTCGGCGCAACCGGGCGACCACGCCGCGTAAGGAAGCATCGCCGGCGGCGGCGCCTTGGCGGTCGCTGTTGGGTTTCAGGGTGAATTGATCGTTGACGATTTTGTTGACCGCATTGAAGCTGCTGACGAGCTTTTCGATGCCCGCCTGGATCGCGCTGCTATCGTTGCCAACCGTCACCTTGGCGCTCGGATCGCTGGCTTCGATCACCCCATCGCCATCCCCTTCGCTGAGCAAAGTTAGAGTGACGCCCGGCAAAACATCCGAGATCGTGTTGCTCGACCGGGTTACCGCTAGACCGTTAACCGACAACCGCGCATCACTGGCCGCTTGCACCACTTGGCCGCCGCCGGTGAACGGGTCGGCGCCGCCGGTCAGCGTGCCGGAGATCGTCACGGCATTGGCTGTGCCACTCGATTCGCTCTCGACTATCAGCCGGTAGTCGGCGCTGGCGCCGCCGACATTGACGATCGACGCGTTAACCTTAGCCGCCGAGTTATTGATGGCATCTTTTAAACCGCTCAGGGTGCTGTTTGTGCCATCGACGACAATGTCGGTGGCGACCCCGCCGATAGTCAACGTCAACGTGCCGGTGCCAAGCCCGGCGGTGGTCGCGGTAAACGAAGTCGACTGCAAACTCTGGGCTTTGGCCAGCTGGTCGACGGTAATTTGACTGCTGCCCACCTGCGCCGTCGTGCTGGCGCTGGCGGTGAGCACCGCTTCATTGCTGCTCACCGCGGTGCGCCGGCTGAAATCGGTGGACACCGAAAGATTTTGCGCCGCCGATCTCAGGCTCGCCAGCGAACCGATCACCGAGGTAAGGACCGCGTCCTTGACTTGGTAGCCAACTTTCTGGCCCTTGAGCACGTTGATAGAGCGGCTCTCCGCATTGACCAGGCCGGTGATAAGCGCTTTAACGTCGAGCCCAGAAATCAGTCCACCGAATTGTACGTTGGCCATAGTTTCTTCCTAAAATGTAGATCGGTGGATAGCAGATGGACTTTAGTAAAATCAGAAGAGACAGCGCGACATTGTGACGGCAAGCGCCGGTCGCGGGTGCGTCGGCTAGAGCTTCTTTGAGATCAAAGCGCCTTTGCTGCTCTCAAACTGGCGCATGAAGTCGAGCACTTCTTCGGCAGGAATTTGCCGCACCACCTCGCCGTTGTCGACGTCGACGACGGTAATCACCGCCGTGCCGGTAACTGGGTCGGTAGAGAATCTCAGCCCCAAACCCAAGCCGTTAACCACCGGTGTAACTGCGATATGGCTGGGAGGATTTATGGCCGGCGGGCTGGCGTTAAAATTTACCGACGGTGCGCTGTCCGTCGCCGGTGCGCCGATCGGTTGGCGCGCTGTAGTACTTAGATGCTCGTCGATCGAAGCCGCGGCGCCTACGACAGGGTTTAGGCCGATTCCGGGAGAAATCGTACTAATCGTCACGTTAGCCTCACTTCGGTGGCGGCGGAGGAGCTAAGCTCCTCCGCCGTTTCCCGGTTAGATTGACTATCTGCCGCCGAGCAGCGAGAGCGCAACCTGGGGCAGCTGATTGGCCTGCGACAACACCGAAACACCGGCCTGGATCAGGATCTGGGTGCGGGTTAGTTCCGCGGTTTCCTGGGCCACGTCGGCGTCCTGGATGCGTGAACGGGCGGCCGAGAGGTTCTCGGATGCCACCGACAAGCTCGAAATCGCCGACACGAACCGGTTCTGGACTGCGCCGATCGAACCGCGAATGCGGCTCAATTGGCTGAGACCGAAGTCGATGGTCTGGATCGCATCGTTGGCGCCGGAGACGTTAGAAATACTCAGGCCGTTGATGCGCTTGGCCGTCGCTGTGGTCGCTGCCACAGTACTGGTGAATCCAACCAGGTCGCCGGTCGCCGATGAAGCCACCGACAGGGTTCGGTTCAAATCGACGCTCAAGGTAAATCCCGAGTTGAAGGTACGCGTGCCGGTGTCGGCGATGCTGACGCCGACCGTGGCGGTACTCGAATCCGAAAAGGAAATCGTGCCGCCGCTCGAGCGGGTAAACGTGACGCTCGAGGTGCCGGAGGCGACCACGCCAGTCTGGTTGCTATAGCCGTTGATCGTGGCGACGAACGAGGAGACCGCGTCCGCGTTGCCGGTAGTGAGCGCGATGGCGACGCCATTCAACGTCAAAGTCGTGTTGCCAAGCGCCGATGTCACCGCGACGAACGCGGTGTCGACAACGATGGTCTGGGCGTTTTTTGTCGCGGTCGCGAAGGTGTCGCCGCTGCTATTGTTGATGGCACTGATCACGCCTTCAATGGTGGTCTGGGCACCGACGGTGACCGCGACACCATTGACGGTCAGGGTCGAAGAACTTGTCAGAGCAGTGAGTGCCGAATTGGCCGCCGAACCGCCCGCTAGAACTTTAGCGCCGACGTCAGCGGTGCCGACACTGCCGATCGAGAAGCTCACCGTCTCGTAGGCGTTGGCGCCAATCTGGAACTGCGCGTTGGTGAACGTGCCGTCGAGCAGTTTACGGTTGTTGAACTGCACCGTGCTGGCCAGACGGTCCAACTCGGACAATATGCTGCCGACCTCGTCGTTGAGAGACGCCCGGTCGCTGGAGCTGTTCGAGTCGTTGGCCGATTGCACGGACAACTCACGAGCGCGCTGCAACAGGTTCGACACCTCGTTCAACGATCCGTCGGCGGTTTGCAACGCCGACACGCCGTCGTTGGCGTTACGCACCGCCTGATTGAGGCCGCGCACCTGAGCGGTCAAGCGGTCGGAAATCGCCAAACCGGCGGCGTCGTCGACCGCGCCGTTGATGCGCAAGCCGGTGGACAAACGCTGAATCGACTTCTCCAACCCGGCCTGGGCCCGCGTCAAGTTACGCTGCGCGGTCAAGGCCGAGATGTTAGTGTTGATAATAAGAGACATAGTCTTCCTCCGTGAGTTTTTTTTACGGGGGATCCTTCCCCCGCTGATAATTCTTATCGGCGGAGTTTTGACGGGCTTTAATTAAAATTTGACGGGGCGGGAAAAAATTGACGATCGGAGAGTCCGGCCGAGACTCTACCGCGGACGGCAGCCTCCGGGTATTCAGTGACTATCGGCTGCCGGCGACAGATCTTTAGCGGCGCCATAAGTCGCCGCCCGACTATTCCATCGGCGCAAGCGCATCGCTGGCAAGCGCAGCCGCACCAGCGGCAACCCGGGTAGCAAACTCGCGGTAAAGCGCGCTCAGGCGATCGTGGGTGAGACCGTCTTGGCGTAAATAGCGCTCGTCATTTTGCCATAACGATCCGGTCCATTTTGAATAGAAGCGAATGCGGCTCAGAACGTCCTTTTCCGGAATAGTATGCCAGCTCGTCGTCTGGCGCGTCATGACACAGCCGGGTGTGTAAAGGACCCTTAAGCCGGCACGGCGTAGCGTCAGGCAGAAATCAATATCGTCGAAGCGATTGTGCAATTCGCCATTTAGGCCGCCAAGCCGGCCAAACAGTTCGCGGGAAACCAGCAGCGGGAATTCAACCGCCTCGAACTCACGCTGCTTTTTCGCTCCGGCAAAATCGCTTGGCAGCATGCGATAGAGCGCGAAGGGGCTTTGATTGACATCGAAAGCGACGCCGATTTGCCAAATCAAGCTATTGTGGTTGAGCACTTGCCCGCCCACCGCGCCAATATCGCTCTCAGCCTCGGCCACTTGCAGCAAGCTTTCCAACCAGCCCTGTGCCGGCGCAATGCCGGGCTTGAGAAAAACCAAATATTTCCCATGCGCCTGCTTGGCCGCCTGGTTGCACGCCTGGGCGTAATTCCAGTCGGACTTACCGTCAATCACGATGACATCGCCGGACAACGATTTGAGCAAGGCGCGGGTCTCGTGTTCCGCCGCGCAATTGACCAGCACCACCTCGAACAGCTCCGGCGCCGAGTTCTTGGCGATCGCTTCGAGGCTAAATAGTGCCTGACCGGAAACCCCAATCTCAGTCTCTGCATCGCCGTAACGGCACGGGGTTAAGCGGGCTTTGAGGGCACGAAGAATGGCAATAAGTGGAGTTGGAAAGGGAGTTTTTTGCGAATGTGCTGGGGAAGGAAGGAATT
>CAMDBU010000077.1 GCA_945889495.1 Syntrophobacter sp. SbD2
GTCCAGAAGTTGACGCAACGCGTGTGGGGATTCGCAATAACTCCAAAACTTTGCCGTTCGCACATGAAAACACGAAACCCGCGTGTTGCGCTCAAAAATTAGCAGGCCGGGTTCTAAAAAAACGGGGTTTTCTGTCAGGCACTAACTAACAGTAGAAGAATGTTTATCATGTAACTGCGTTGTCCAAACCTGATGCAGAAAAGCTAAGCAACTTAGGTGCCCATTTTTACCGGCAACCACCGATTCCATTGGAATAGGTCGTGGGGACCGACAACTACGCCAAAACATCTTCAATGCCGCCGGATTTACTGACCAAACTCGTGAACAGAAGCGACTGCACTCGGATGGGGTGAAAAGCGCCGGGCCCAACTGCCTCAAAACTAACGAATGAATGTAAACCGGGCAGCGCTCTCCCGTAACCTAGGTTGCACGTTGAGTAACTAGAGGGAGATTTATGATGGATCGATTGCTAACAGTCAAGCACTACGGCGGTCGCTTACAGAATTCTCAAAAATGAAAAGCGCGGCAGAATATTGAAGCGCAAGTGACGAAACGATACAGATGGCGCGATGTCGAAAGCGCTAAGTTTAAGAGACGCCATCGCCGCCTATGTTCGCGACGGCATGTCGATCGCCATGGGCTGCGCTTTGGAATCGTCGATCCCGTTCGCCGCCAGCCACGAAATCATCCGCCAGCGGCGCAAGGATCTCACCCTGATCGGCCCGATCTCCGACATCCAGTTCGATCAGCTGATCGGCGCCGGCTGCGTCAAGAAAATTCAAGCCTCCTGGGTCGGCAACGTCGCCGCCGGCCTGGGCCACAATTTTCGCCGCGCCGCCGAACACGGACAGCCGGTGCCGTTGGCGATCGAGGAACATTCGAATTTCACCATCGGCCTGGCGCTGCAAGCCGCCGCCATGGGGCTACCCTTCCTGCCGACTCGGTCGATCAAAGGCAGCGACATCG
Organism: Syntrophobacter sp. SbD2; assembly: GCA_945889495.1. Taxonomy (GTDB): domain Bacteria; phylum Desulfobacterota; class Binatia; order UBA9968; family UBA9968; genus DP-20. The sequence continues at coordinate 967 of CAMDBU010000077.1, forward strand.
CCAAGGAATCCCATTTTGCCCGAGTCCGTTGCCCATTTAGCGGCGAAGAATTGCTCGCCGTGGCTGCCATTCAACCCGACCTCGCGATCATCCACGTGCAACGGGCCGACGACCAGGGCAACGCCCATCTGTGGGGTAACTACGGCGTCGTCCGCGAAGCCGCGCTGGCGGCGAAAAAGGTTATTCTCACCTGCGAAGAGTTAGTCGACCACTCGGTGATCGTCAGCGATCCCAATCGCACGGTCATCCCCGGTTTCGCTGTCACCAGCGTCGTCCATGAGCCCAACGGGTCATTTCCCTCGCCGACTCAAGGCTACGCCCGGCGCGACGATGCTTTTTATTTCGAATACCATCAAGCGACCCGCACTGTGGAAGGTTTTCACAAATGGCTGGACAAGTATGTCTTCGGTGTGAAGAACCACCGGGAGTTTCTCGAACTGCTGGGCCCAGAGCGGCGCGCCGCGTTGCGCCCCGAAGGCGAGCTGTTTGCACCGCCGGTCAGCTTCAATTACTAATTCTAAGATCAATCTTTAGGAGGCAATTCATGAAAACCGTAGCAACCGCGAAATTATCCCAGGAAGGCTGCGACATCATCGTCAACGCCGCTGTTGAAAAAGCCAAGGAGCTCAAACAAGTGGGCAGCATCTGCATCGTCGACGCCGGCGGTCATTTGATGGCGTTCAAGCGCATGACCAATGGCCGCACCCATAACGTCATGATCGCTCAAGCCAAAGCGCGCTGCGCCGCGCTCACCACCGCCGCCACCGGCAAGACCGGCCGCGACGGCAGCGAAATCCCCGATCACCAAGTATTGGCGCAAACTCTCGCCGTCGGCCCCGGCTGGTTCATCAGCATCGAAGGTGGCCTGCCGATCACGGTGGATGGTCAATGCATCGGCGCCGCCGGCTTCAGCGGCGCCCCGGCGGCGGTGGACCGGCAGATCGTCCAGGCCGGCATCGACGCGTTCAATAAGGCGTAGCAATCGTTTTGCGTCTAGGGCCTAGCGTCTGGGGTTTTTCGCCAAACCCTAGACGCTAGACGCTAGACGTCAAACCATGACCTACACCCGCAGAGAACTGATGGTCGCCGCCGCGGCGCGGGAAATCCGCGACGGTGACATAGTCTTTGTCGGCATGCGTTTGCCACTGTTGGGTTTCGCCGTGGCCAAAGAAACCCATGCGCCGGGCGCCATCGGCATCTTCGAGAACGGCGTGATCCGCGATTGGCCGGCGCTGCACTCGATCTTCACCATGAGCGACCCAGCCAATATCGCCGGCGCGCTCAGCTGCGGCGGGTTGAACGAAGTGATGTATCTGCTGCAGAGCGGCCGGGTCGATCTTGGGTTCATCGGCGGCGCCGAGATCGATCGTTTTGGCAATTTGAACACCCACTGGGTCGAAGATCAGGGCAAGCGCACGCGGCTACCGGGCAGCGGCGGCGCCGCCGATATCGCCGTCATGGCGCGGCAAAGCATTATCATCATGAACCATGAACGGCGCCGCTTCGTCGATAAAGTTCGCTACATAACGTCGCCAGGGTTTGGCAGCGGCGGCGATTGGCGTCAACGCCACGGTCTCTCCGGCGGAGGACCGCGCCGGGCGATCACCAGCCTGGGGATTTTTTCCTTCGACGAGGATACCGGCGAGATGATGCTCAGCGCCAAACATCCCGGAGTGGCGGCCGATGAAATCGAAAAAGAAACCGGCTGGCCGCTGCGCATCGCTGAAGATCTAACCGAGACCGCGCCGCCCAGCGCGGATGAACTTCATGCGGTCAGGAAATATGATCCCAAAGGCGTCTGGACTTCCTGATCTCTCGCGCCGCTGCGTGACTTCATGGCGATCCTAATCACTGACCGCGACGTCCAGGCGCTGCTCTCGATGACCGATGCCATCGACGCCGCCGAAGAGGCGCTGCGCGAGCTCCATCAAGGCCGCGCCACCAACCGGCCGCGCCAGCAGTTTTACGCCGACAATCGCGACGCGCTGTTCATGATGCGCAATTTCCAAGGGGCGATTCCAAAACTCGGAGCGATGGGTCTGCGCATCACCACCGACGTCATCGGCAGCGCGGTGCACCGACCGGAGCTGCGTTCCTTCGGCAGTTTCATGCTGTTCGATTTGAATACCGCCGGACTGCTGGCGATATTTCATGACCATGAGTTGCAGCGCATGCGGGTCGGCGCCGAGAGCGGCGTCGCCGCCCGCTACCTGGCGCGCCAGGACTCGAAGACCGTCGGCCTGCTCGGATCGGGCTACCAAGCGGAAAGCCAGTTGGCTGCCATTTGCGCCGTTAGAGCGATTGAAAAAGTTAGAGTCTACAGCCCGACCGCCGCCAATCGGGTTGCCTTCGCCGCGGCCCAGAGCGAAAAGTTAGCCATCGAAGTCGTCCCGGTGGACAGCGCGCGCCAGGCCGTCGAAGCAGCCGACCTGGTGCTCGCCAGCACCAACGCGTCAACTCCGGTGCTCGACGGCGCTTGGCTCAAGCCCGGCTGTCATGTGACATCGATCGTGAATAGCGACCAGCGCGTGCCGCGCCGCGAGTTGGATAACCGCAGCTTCGCGCGCGCGGCGCTGGTCGCGCTCGGGTCGGTGGAGCAAAGCAAAAATGATCACGCCGCTGACATGTTCGAAGCGGTTGAAGCGGGAGACCTATCCTGGGAGCGAGTCTGCGAGATCGGCGACGTCATTGTCGGTAAATCTGCGGGACGGAGCGACGACCGGCAAATCACCATCTACAAGAACAACGGCCTCGCCATCGAGTTCGTCGCCTTGGCCGCCAAAGTTTACCAACTAGCCTGCGAGCGCGGTGTCGGCGAAGAGATTCCCGGACACTATTTCTCCGGGCGCAGGACCAAGTAGCGGTCCATCACCCCACCGGAGTGATGGACCGCTACATAATTTAAGATTCCAGCTTGGCGGAATTGATCGTGACCGGCTGCATCGGCACATTCTGGTGGTGGCCCTTGTCACCGGTGGGCACCTTCTCGATGCTGCGCACCACATCCATGCCGTCGATCACCTTGCCGAACACGGCGTAGCCGAATTCCGCCGCCGCGGTGCTGCGGTGATTCAAGAAGTCGTTGTTTTTGACGTTGATGAAAAACTGCGACGTCGCGCTATCGACCACGTTGGTACGTGCCATGGCGAGGGTGCCAACATCATTTTTCAAACCGTTGGCAGCTTCGTTCTTGATCGGCGCGTTATTGGCTTTCTCGTTCATCTTGGCGTCCATGCCACCGCCTTGAATCATGAAGCCGGGAATGACCCGGTGAAAGATCAGCCCGTCATAGTGGCCGGCGCTGACGTAATCGACAAAGTTTTTGGTGGCGATCGGCGCCTTGACGGCATCGAGTTCGATGCGGATATCGCCCATGCTGGTCGACATCAATACCACGGGATTTTTATCAGCCATTGTTTTCTTGCCTCCGAAATTAAATATTCAGCGACAGTAGCATGTCCGACGCTGGACTTACACCCCTAGAGCACGCATCCCGCCGATTCGGTGGAAATCTCGCCAAGGGTGCGCTATGGGTTAGCCATCACGGAAAAGCTTTAGCGCAGCGAAGGGAGATTTTATGGCGAGCAATAGACAAATCGAGGGCATTTTGATGCCCATGCCGGTGGCGTTCAAACATGACGGCGCCATCGATCACAAAGCGACCGACGCGATCATCGACTTTTACTTGGACGCCGGCGTCCATGGTTTTTTCCCTCTAGGTACTCATGGCCAGGGCATGGTCATGGAAATCGACGAGCGCAAAAAAGTCGCCGAGCAAATCGTCAACCGGGTCAAAGGCCGGGTGCCGGTGATCATGCATATCGGCACCGCCAACACGTTGTCGTCCATCGAGCTCGCCAAACATGCGGTGGGTCTCGGTGTCGACGCCGTCGGCGTGGTGCCGCCCTATTACTATCCGCATGATGACTACGAAGTTTACGCCCATTACAAAGCCATCGCCCAGTCGGTGCCAGGCACGCCGATGTTTATCTACGACAACACCGAGACCACCTGGGTGGAAATCACCCCGGCTAAGGCGAATAAAATTATCGAAGCCATCGCGCCCAATCCGCTGGCCGGCATCAAAGTCTCGTTCATCGCCTACGACAAGCTCTTGGGCTATGTCTATCAACTGCCGAAAACCACCGGCGTCTTCCCTGGCGGAATATTCTCGCTCTACAGCGGTTATTCCGTCGGCGTGCGCGGCGCCATCCACCCGCCGTCAACGCCATTCCCCGAAGCCTGCGTGCGCATGTTCGAAGCGCTCAAACGCGACGATCTGAAAGCCGCGCGCACCGAACATGATCTCTTGACCCGGCTCATGCAGGTGGTCGGCAAATATCTGCGCAGCCACGGCCGCGGCGTGTTCTGCGAACTCATGAAACTGCGCGGCCTGCCGGTGGAACGTTTCCCGCGTTGGGAAACGCCGCCGTTCACCGACAAGGACCGTAGTGAATTGAAAGCCGGTTTGGAGCAAGCCGGCTTCAAGGCCTGAACAGGCGAGTGGAATTTTATGGCAAGCGACAAACCCCTTGAATTGGAAATCGGCAAGAAGCTTTCGCCCACCGAGGCGAAAGCCTTCACCGACGCCATCAAACAGCGCATGTACGCGCTGTGGGATAAGAAAATCTTCGGCGGCGCCTTCATGAGCGATCTCGAAGCCGGCAAGCTGCCCTTCGAGACGTTAAAACTCTTTTGGCGCAACTGGTACAGCTATCCGGTAGAGGTCAATAACTTCCATCTGATTATTTACCAGCGCCACCAGGGCATCTTCGCGCGCCATCGCGATCTCTTGGCGCCCTACGTCGGCAAGATCAGCGACGAGTTGGTCAATCCGAGAATCCCCGGCCATATCGAAGTGTTGATCGATCAAGGCAAATTTTTCGGCGTGTCGTTGGACGAGATGATCAACTGCCAGGTGTTCGCCGAATGCCGGGCGCTGACGGAATTCGCCCGCGGCCTGGTCTACGAAGGCAGTATGATCGAGTGGTGGGCGCGTTCCTTGAACGAAGAAATGTTCGGTCACTGGGCGGCGCGCTGGCGCAAGGCGCTTTTGACGAAGTATGGCGTCAAGGAAGCCGACCTGCACTACTTCGCCGTGCACGAAGAAGCCGACCTGCACGAGCACCTAGACGGACTCATGGCCCATGGCGAAGTGGCGCGGCAAGTCTTCGAACGTTTGCTGCAAGACGGCAACACCTGGTACCGCCCCGGCTGGGGCCCGGAATATTGCTGCCTGACCAACGCCGAATGCGTCGCCATGTTCCACGACGGCATCTATAAGCACGCAAAAGAGCTAGGACAGTTCTAAAACAATGGAGAATGGACAATTGATAATGGAAAATGACGGATGGGGATTTCGGCGGGCGGTCCGAGAAATCATTGTCGTCCGTTATCCATTATCAATTATCCATTAAGATTCATGATCAACGATCTCCGCGAATTCATCGAAGCCGCGCGCCAGCTCGGCCAAGTCAAAGACATCCACGGCGCCCATTGGGAGTTGGAGATTGGCGCGCTGACGGAACTGTTTGCCTTTAAAGAACCTTCGCCGCTGGTGCTGTTCGATCAAGTGCCGGGCTACGCGCCCAACTTTCGCGTCGCGGCCAATTTGATCAACACGCCGTCGCGCTCGAGTTTGACCGTCGGCATGCCGCCCGACGCCAGACCGATAGAACTGATCGCCAAATGGAAAGAGCTACTCAAGGGCGTCAAGCCGGTCCCGCCGCGAGTGGTCAAAGATGGACCCATATTGGAGAACGTCAAAACCGGCGCCGATGTCGACATGACGATTTTTCCGACGCCGCATTGGCATGAGCTCGACGGCGGCCGCTATATCGGCACCGCCGATTGCGTCATCACCGGCGAACCCGAAGAAGGCGGCTGGGTCAACGTCGGCATCTACCGGGTGCAGATCCACGACAAGAACACGCTCGGCCTCTACGTCTCGCCCGGCCACCACGCGCGCATCATGCGCGAGAAATATTGGGAGCAAGGCAAGAGCTGTCCCGTCGTCGTCACCTTCGGCCAGGACCCGCTGCTATTTTTAGTCGCCGGCCAGTCCATGCCCTACGGCCTGTCGGAGTTCGACTACTACGGCGGCCTGCGCGGCGCGCCCATCGACGTGATTCTTGGCGAGCTCACTGGATTGCCGATCCCGGCGACGGCGGAAATCGCCATCGAAGGCGAAGTGCCGCCGCCCAGCGCCGAGATGCGCATGGAAGGCCCCTTCGGCGAATGGCCCGGCTACTACGCTCATGGCGCGGCCAAGGAGCCGGTGATCCGGGTCAAGCGCGTCTACTATCGCAACGATCCGATTCTCTGCGGCGCGCCGCCGTTGAAACCGCCGTTTGTCACCTTCGGCGTGCCCATCGGCGCGGCGGCGATTTGGAATTATTTGGAAAAAGCCGACGTGCCGGATATCAAGGGCGTTTGGTGCGCCATCGGCAGCTCGGCCGCCGCTGGCGGTGCGCCCTTCATCATCGTCTCGGTCAAGCAGCGCTATCATGGCCACGCCCAGCAAGCCGGCCTGGCCGCGCTGGCCTCGCGCGGCGGCAACTACCATGGCCGCTTCGTCATCGTCGTCGACGACGACATCGATCCATCGGATATGAAAGAGGTCATCTGGGCGGTGTCGACGCGCTGCGATCCGAAATCCGCCATCACCATCATCGACGGCTGCTGGAGCACGCCGCTCGATCCGGCCATGCACCCCGACCAGCGCGATGCCGGCAATTTCGTCAACAGCCGCGCCGTGCTCAACGCCTGCCGCCCCTACGCCTGGCGCGACCGCTTCCCGCCGGTCAACGCGCTTAGCCCAGAACTCAAGCAACAGATCAGCGAGAAGTGGAAGAAAGAATTGGCCTAGTGATTTCCCGCTAAGTCAGCCAAAAGCCAATCCCGGAGAGCGCGCTATGATCCACGGCTACAAAATTTTCGATGCCGACGCCCATGTGATGATGGGGCCAAGGATGTGGGAAGATTTACCGAAAGAGTATCAAGCGCGGCGGCCACGGCCGTTGGAAATCGCCGACACGCCCGGCGCCGGCGTTCGCCGCACCGGCTGGCTCATCGAAGGGCGAATGGAGCCCCACGCTTACGGCCCCGGCGCCCAAGGCGCCAACACCCCGACCACGGTGATGGCGGAGTTCGGCGCCGTGCCATCGACCTTGGGATCCTTGGATATTTCCGATCCGGAGAAGCGCTTGCGCGATCTCGACGCGCTCGGCATCGACGCCCAGCTGCTGTTTCCATCGAGCCTGTACGCCTGCATGGGCAGCGATCCGTTTTTCGAAGCGGCGATGTTTCGCGCTTACAACCGCTACGCCGGCCGCCAATGCAAGGTGAATTCGAAACGTTTGAAGTGGGCCGGCCTGTTGCCCATGCGCGATACCGGCGAAGCGATCGCGGCGCTCCGCGAGATGCAAGAGTTGGGCGCCAGCGCCGCGGTGGTCTTCGGCACCGTCGGCGAGCGCTTGCTATCGCACAGGAGCTTTACGCCGATCTGGGATGAGTTCGCGCGCACCGGCCTTCCCCTCTGCGTCCACATGGGGCGGAGCTACCCACCCTTCGATCAGCTAGTGGAAAGCCGATTGGAAGCCCATGTCATCGCCATGGGCATGCCGGCGCAATTGGGTTTTGTCGCCGTGGTCGCCCAGGGCATGCTCGACCGTTATCAAAATCTCAAAGTCGCGTTCTTGGAGTTCGGCGCCGAGTGGCTGTTCTACGTCGTCGGCCGGCTCGGCCATTATTTGCCCAGTTACCGCAGCGATCCGACGGTGCGCGCCATGGGCCGGTTGCCGGAGAAGGCCATCGAAGAATATTTGCAATCGGGCCGCTTCTTCATCGCCCCGGAAGCCGACGATCCCTTGCTCATGCAAGAGATCGCCCTGGTCGGCGCCGAGCATATCCTCTTCTCATCGGACTATCCCCACGGCGAGGGGCGCGACAACGCCGCCAGCGAGATATTGGAACGCACCGATCTCAGCGACGGGCAGAAAAAAAATATCCTCTACGACAACACCGTGCGGTTTTGCGGAGAGCCCTAGACCTTACGATCAGAGATTCTTAGCCGCCCGAGCGCACGCCCAACGGGCGCACCCGCCCCCGCGATAGCCGGCCGCCGCCTTTCCATTGGCGGCCGCTCTTCAGTTTGCGCTTGATACTAGCCGGATCGTCGGTGGCATCGAGGCGATGGATCGCCGAAGCGGCCCGCCCAGCGGCGAGAATCCCCCTGCGAATATAGGCCGGATCGAGCGCCACAGTGTCACAAACGTTTCTGAATGAAAACGGCGAGGTTTCGTTGTCGGCGAAGAGCCAGTTCTTGGCGTCATGGAACAATCTAATGGCCGAGCGTTTTTTCGAATTTTGATATTTCCAATAACATTCGATGGCGTCGCTCAGCACCGCCACCACCAGCTCGCGCTCGGCGCTCGCTGGCCCATTGATGCTATTCGATCCGAATAGGGACTGCGCGACGATCGGATCGACGCGTATTAATTTACCCAACTCACTCATGATGTGCCTCTTGCCCCGGGGGCACCGCGCCAGCGGCCATGGTGCCCTCACGCCCGGTCGATTTACTGAGCACTCAGAACGAGCGCTCGACGGTAAATTTAAAGCGTAACCGTGGCAGGCGGCGAACGGCCGGGGCGAAGGGATACGATCGAAGCGTGGATGAGGTCGAGCGGCCCCGGGAGGCGGACGAAGCTCCAATAGAAGCCGGGCGGAAACAACTGGCTGCCCACCGCCAAACAAGAGTGCCAGCCATGGCATGGAGCGGCCTTGGCCGGCTGGAGTTGCTTGAGAATTTTGGCGTTGAGCAGCCGCGTGCCCACCGCCGGATGCTGGTCATCGAGATCCGGCTGGCCCGCCAGCTGCACGAGCAGAAAAAATGCTAAAAAAAGAAAAATACCGCGGGCCAAAGAATGGGTCAGCGTACCAAGTCGCTCAGATGTAACGCGGAGCTTCATGCGCGAGGGAAAATATCCGACCGCGCTCGCGTCGTCAAGCACAGATCGAGTCACAGATCGAGTCCAAGCACACCCAAGCCGCGCCAATCTCAACTCCGCCAGGAACCGGCGTTCGAGCGGTGGGCGGCGCCGCCGCGGCAACGATTTGTGCACGGATCAAATCGGCGAGCGGGTCATTTGCCGTAAGCAACCCGGGGGTGACTTTGCTTGGCCTGCATAAAGCGCCACAAATATTTCAGATTGAGCGGATTATGGCGATAGGCTTTCCACAGCAGGGCGCGCGCCGCGGCCAGATCCCCCTTGCGCAGACAGATGAGCCCCAACTTGTATCGCTTATGGCCCAATCGCCGGCGAACCCTCATGGAACCGACCGCTCGCACGACCTCAAGATGGTTGCGCTGCAAATCCACCAGATAATCCACCGATCCTGTGAGGCCAACCAGGCCGAGCAAATTGGTCGCGGTCTGCCGTTTGCGGCAGCCGATGTAATCGGCGAAGCGCACTTCGAAGCGAGCCGCCAGACGCAAATAGAAATGGAGATCGTCGAGGCCCCAAATTTTCGGATGGAGTCCGCCTATTTCATGGAAGATAGTTTTTTTAACCATGACCACCGACATGGAGGCCACCCAGCACTCCCAGACACGTCGAATCGGCACGGGCCGGTCAAGCAAGGAGCGCGCGACTTTAGGGTCGACATGGTTGGCGCCCGGCGCCACGCCGACACCAAAAGCTTCGGCGTCGTCGAAAACCATCGCCGCGGCGGGATAACGGGCAAACCCAGCCAGCAAAGTCTCAAGATGGCGATCGTTCCAGATATCGTCATGATCGAGAAAGGCGATGAACTCGCCCTGGGCCAGCGCCACGCCATGGTTGCGCGCCGCCGCCGGCCCTTGGTTGGCCTGCTTCACGTAACGGATCTTCGCGTCATAGCCGCGCACGATCTGTTCGGTGTTGTCGGTTGAACCATCGTCAACCACGATGATCTCGAAATCCTGAAAGGATTGCGACCGCACACCATCCAGAGTCTCGTGCAGCAATTGGGCGTTGTTATAAGTCGGGATGACGACCGACACCTTTGGAGAGGAGTTCATGGCAAGACTGGCATTGCGCCGTTCATGAAAATAGCCGCGGAAAATGAACCAGCGTCAACGGATGACTATTCCCGCACGCCCACCTGCCCGCCCAGCGCCCGGGCGCAGAGCGCGGCGCCGACCACCAGGGCGACGATGATCACCGCCACCACCGTGGCTTTTTCGAACTCGGCGCCGGCGGCGAAATCAAGCATGAGCAAGGACAGCGTGCGCGATTTGCCCGAGCCCAACAGCACCACGGTGCTGATGTCGCGGGCAGCGGAGATAAAACCCACCAGCGCCACCGTGATCATCGCCGGCATGATCAACGGCAAAATCACCCGGCGGAAGGTATCGAACCAACTGGCGCCGCAAACCTTCGAGGCTTCCTCGAGATCGCTGCCCAATTGAATCAGCACGCTTTTGATCATTTGCGCGCCAAACGGCATGCTCTTGATCACCATGGCGATCATCAAGATATAAATCGTGCCGTAGATCGGCAGAAATATTTTGGTCTGAAGAAAGGTCCAAAGCAGCGCGATGCCCAAAAGAATCCCCGGTACCGACCATGGGAGCCAGGAGAGAAAATCGAGCAGGCCGCGGCCGGTGTGGCGGGTTTTGACGACGACGTAGGCGATCAGCGAGTAAAACAACACGCCGACCAAACCGGAACCGAAGCCGATCGCCAAGGTATTCCACAGCGAGCGCATTAGCACCGGATCGCTAAGCGTGGTGCGCCAGTTATCCATCGTCCAAGGATCGGCGATATTGAAAAAGCCGAATAACTTCATGAAGGTGCCGAGCAGCAGCAACGTGGTCGGCACCAGGGTGATAAACACGGCGAACACCAACACCAGCGCAAAGGCCGGCCAACGCCATTTGCCCAGCGGTGTCGGCCGAATGCTAAAACCGCGCCCGGTGATGGTCTCGTAGCTGCGCTTGCCGATATACTTGCGCTGCAACGCCACCATGGTGAGCAGGACGCCGAGAAACAGCGTGCTGAGGGCCATGGCCGGCGCGAATTGCGGCGGCTCCCAAGTGACCAGCTCGTGGATTTTCGTCGAGTACACTTGCAGGCCGATGGGAGTGCCGAGGAGCAGCTCGATCTCGAAGGCTTCCAAGGAGCGGATCAATCCGAGGATCGTGGTCACCAGGATCGCCGGCATCATCACCGGGATGACGATGCTAAAAAACGTCCGCACCCCGCTGGCGCCCGAGATCTTCGACGCCTCTTCGAGCACCGCGTCGAGATTGCGAAACGCCGGCGCCAGGAGCATGACCTTGACGCTCACCGTGCCGCCCAGATGGGCCCAGACGATGCCCCAGAAAGAATAAATGTTAAATATCGGCTGGCCGATGATGCCCAAACTGATCAAGCCCTGATTCATCAATCCGTACTTGGGATCGAGGAGCAGAATCCAGCCCATGGTTTCAGGCAACGCCGGCAAGAAAAACGACAGCCAGAAAAAAAACTCCAGCGTGCCTTTCATCGGAATATCGGTGCGGGCGATCAGCCAAGCGAAGAAAGCGCCGATCAAAAGCGCGATCACCTGGCGGGTCAGCGCCAAGCTAACCGTGTTGGTCATCGCCTTGACGATGCCCGGCGTGGTGAACGCTTTGATCCAACCTTCAATGCCCCAAACGATCGGCTGGCCCGGGCGAGCAGTTTGAAAACTGTTGAGAATCATCAAAAACAGCGGCGTCAGCACCAGGAAGCCAACCACCACGATCAAGATCACCACCAACAGCGGTGGCGCCTGAAATTTTCGCCTGGCCGGGGCCGGGGCAAAATCCAGCGGCGCATCGATGGTTTGGGATTTGTCACTCATGAAATCAAACTCTTCGAATCTTATACGAAGGTGCGAGCGAATCGTCAATCGTCATTGGCCGCGGCGTTTAATTTCCCCTCCGGGGTAATGCCGTTTTTCTCGAGCTCGGCTTCGTACATGCGCCGGATCGACGGATCGTCGCCGTCAAATTCGAGCAGGCCGCCGGGCTGGCGGGTTACCCCATAGCGCGCCCGACTCGGCCCATCGGCGCGCTTGCTCATGGGAAACCTGTCGCTGCCGCAATAGAACGCCAAAGTCTGCGCCGGTTCGGCGCCCGTGTTGAAATGCTGATGAAACCAATTGGGCGGCGGGCTAAACAGGCTACCGGGAGACCAGTCCAAACGCACAACTTGGTCGGCCAGGCCGTTTCGATAGGGTTGCGCGCCGATGTCGCCGGGCCACATCAGCGAATAGCCCGAGGACTGCAAAATCAACAGCGTGACACCGCCGCTGCGACAATGAGCCTTGCGATAACGGCCCACCGGCCATTCGACCAGCTGGCCGATCAAGCTGTTGTCGGCGATTTCAAAGCGGGTGATTTTGACCCGCTTGGTTCTGCCGTCTCGGCCGCCACGGCGCACCGCGCGCACGTCGGAAATAAAGTTCGCCTGGTGCATCCAATGGCGATGGCTTCGAGCCAGGAAACGGCCGGCGCTCGGGGCAAAATAATCGGCTTGGCCATCGTATCGATCTTTGAAAGCAAACGCGCTGTGAAAAATAAATTCTTCATTGCGATAATGATCGAGCGCCAAGGGCGCCGTCGTGATCGCCAAAAACAGCGCCGGCTGGTCGCCATGATTGATCAGCCGGTGCAGCGTGTTAAGCGGTGGCGCGAACAGACTGCCGGCTTGCCAGAGAAGATTCTGCGGCACGCGGTCGCGCTGCTGGAACTCCCCGACCCCTTCGCCTTGGAGAATATAGATCATCTTCTCGTAAAGATGCTGCTCCGGTAGGGTCGCGCCGCCGGGCGCGATGCGGCCGGCGTAGATGCCGGTGACGCCGTCCGCGCCGTAAAACTTGAAGTAAGCGCCAGCGCAGCCCAAACGGCGCCAGGGCGCCATCGCCGTATCGTGCACGGCGCTAATGCCGAAACCGCCAATCACCGGCACGCCTTCGCCAATCATGAAACGGTCGTAGGCGCTCTTGCCATGCGCCTCCTCGTTACCGACCTTGATCGGGCTAGAATCCATACTCGCGCCATCTCCGTTTGACTGTGGCCGCCATGTCGGCGGAGATTGTCGTGCCGAGCGGCGGATAACGGTTGCCGCCATATTGCTCCTGCGGTTCCAACTGCCAATTGATGGTCGCGTCGATCAATACCCGAGTCCACAGCCCATGGCCGTACTTGACCGAATTGCGGTCGGCCAACGGCACGCTCGGATCGAGCATGGAGCCCGACGAACCGGGGAAGGTCGTGATATCGCCCAGGCCGGCGTTGACCCGGTAACACATCGCCCACTCGAGCGCTTCCCAGTCGTGAATATCGATATCGTCGTCGACTACGATCAAGTGCTTGCCGGCGTAGTTGCCGAGATGACTGCCCCACAACGCGGCGGCCACTTGCTGGGCATGGCCGCGGTGAGTTTTTTGAATCTGGATGCGCAGCATCTCAGGCCACTTGCCACGCCACACGCCGGTGATGTTCGGCACGCCCGCCTGCTCAAGGGTATGCCAAGCCATGGCGGAAAAAGTCGCCGGCGTCCAGGTGCTGCACTCGTTGGTGCGCCCAGGGCTGGCGCCGGTCAGGCAGCCGTGAAAGATCGGATCGTTGCGATGGGTGATGCAGGTTACTTTGATCGTATGCTTGGGCGATTTGCTGCCGCCGTAGTATCCGGGATATTCGCTGAACGGACCTTCGAGAGTAAAAGTTTTTGGGTCCGGCGAGATGAAACCTTCGAGGACGATCTCAGCCGAAGCCGGCACCATGAGATCGTTGGTTTCGCATTTGACTAGTTCCACTGGCGCCCGGCGCAGCGCGCCGGCCATCTCGTACTCCGGATGAATCACCGGCGTCGACGCGGCGATGAACAACGACTGGTCCCAGCCCAATACCACCGCCACCGGCATCGGCTCGTTGCGGCTGCGATGCTTGGTGAAATGCACGCCCCAGCCTTGAGTGGTGGCGAGTAGGACACCGATGGTATTTTTCGTGCCGATCATGCCGCGATAGGTGCCGACATTGAGCGTGCCGTTGTCCGGATCGCGGGTCACCACGCTGCCGGAAGTCATGATATAACGGCCGCCGTCAAGCGGATTCCATTTCGGCACCGGCAGCTGAAACAAATCGACGTCGTCGCCTTTGACGATGTTTTCTTTCACCGAACCACTGGCAACCGTAACCGGCTTAAGCGGTTTGCTGAAACGGTCTTTGAACACCCGAACGATTTCACCGTCCGAGGTCGAATCCGGCACGCCGAGAATCCAGCACATGCGCTGGCGCGTGCCGGTGCCGTTGGTGAACAGCCGGCGGCATAGCGTGTCTTTATGGCCGGTGATGTTTTCGAAGAGCAACGCCGGCCCATACTGGCTCGACACCTCGCGGGTGACGGCGCCTAACTCCTCGTCCCAATCGACTTCAGCTTTAATGCGCTGGAGATCGCGCCGTTCTTCGAGATCGTTGATAAAGTCGCGTAGATCGTGATCGGCCATTTACGAAACTCCCTGAAGTGTTAGGTGCCGAGAAGTTTGCGCGCAAACGCGGCGGCGGGCTCGCGCACTTTGTTGATCTTCTCTTCAGACTGATTCTCGTACTTATAAAATTGATCCGGCGTCAGAAAATCTTTGGCGGCGATGGTGCCAAAGTCTCTGAGCCACTTGGTATCGATCTCGATGCGCCGGCTGCCCACGCCCATGCCGCGGGCGAACACTTCCTGGCCGTCGCGGCTGAGCAGCCAGTTGACGAACACCTTGGTCGCGTTGGGATGGGGCTGATTCTTGAGAATTACCAGGTGACCGTAGCCGCCGCTGACGTAGAGCCCTTCCTTGGGCACCGGCAGCGGCACCACCGGCAAGTTGGCTTTGATGAACGGTTGGAACTCCGAGTAGCCGATGCCCGACGTGATGGCGATCTTGCCGCGCGCTAGATTCTCCGCCAACAGGCGCAGATCGCGGGTGATGAACAGTTTTTGCGCGACAAGCTTGCGTAAGTATTCCTCGCCCTTGATGTAATGCATGTAGGACCACATCGACGAGCCTGAGCCCGGCGTGCGCGGGTCGCTGATGCCGATCTTGCCTTGCAGCTTGGGGCTCAATAAATCGTCGAAGGATTTGAACTCCGCCGGCTTGTACTGGTTGGGATCGCTCCACAGGCTGACGGTTTGATAGGCGACGAAGTTGTAGACAAATTTTTTCGCGTTGTCGATGTAGATATGGCCGCCCCACCAGTACTTGGGATCGCGCACCTCGGGCAAGATCAAATACGAATCGACGGCGTCAAGAACGTTTTCCGGCAACAATCCGGTGATGATCGATTCGGTGCCGCCAATGTGCAGATCGAAATATTGCGCGCCGGCTTTGGCCTCGCTGACCATGCGCTGGATAATCGCGCCGCCGCGCGCCGGCACGAACTCGGTCGCGATGCCGTAGCGCCGCGTGAAGGCGATCTCCATGAGCTTGCGCAGCTCCGGCGTCGGCGGAATCGACGCGACGACTTTGCCTTCCTTCTTGGCCGCCTCAAGGACCTTGTCCCAGTCGGCTTGGCGGAACTGCGCAGGCTGCGCCCAAAGCGGCGCACTGCTCAGTAACAACAGTGTCAGCGTCGTCAATATTAGTTTGTTTCTCATGGCATTGTTCCCATGCAGCTAAGCATCCGAACCCTCTGTGCTCTCTGTGTCCTCTGTGGTGAGCGATCTTTTCCGCAATTTTTCGTCATCCCATGACGACAGCCTAGACACCACGGAACAACCGCTCCGCCGACTGCATGGCCGGCTTGCGATATTTGATCACCACTTCTTCCGAACCGTTTTCCAACTCGTCATATTTTTCCGGCGTCAGCACTTCCTTGGCCGAAGTATGGCCAAACTCGCGGGTCCATTTGGTGTCGACATCGAAGCGCCGCGTCGGCTGACCCAGCGCGCGAGTCAGCGCCGCCTGACCGTCTTTGGACAACAGCCAATTCAAAAATACTTTGGTCGCGTTGGGGTGCGGCGGGTTCTTGAGCAGGACGACATTGCCGCTGCCGGATGCCGCGTAGTAGCCTTCTTTGATATTGGAAATCGGTTTCACCGGCAGACCGGCTTTGATGAACGGCACGTAGGTGTAATAGGACAGCCCCAAGGAGATCGACGATTTGCCGCGGGCGACGTTCTCGCCCAGTTGGCGCAAGTTGCGCCCCACCAGCATTTCCTGCGCCGCCAGCTTGGCGAGAAATCCTTCGCCCTTGATGCGCCATAAAAATGCCCAGGTCGACTCGCCGGAGCCAGGGGACCGCGGATCGAGGATGGCGATCTTCCCTTTCCACTTGGGATCGAGCAGGCTGTCCCAGGAACTGATCTCCTCGGGTTTCACCAGCGTCGAGTTGTACCAGATGGTTTCGGTCATGTAGGCGGTGAAGCCGTAGATATATTTCTTGGCGTTGTCGGCCCAGAGATGGCCGCCCCACCAATGTTTGGGATCGCGCACCTCGGGCAAGATCATCGCCGGCATCACCGGCTCCAATAAATTCTGCGCCAACAAACCGGTGATAATCGAAGTCGTGCCGCCGATATGCAGGTCGAGCAGCCGCAGGCCGGCGTTTTGCTCCTCGACCGCTTTATTAATATTGCTCGCGCCGCGGGCGACGCTGAGCTCCAACTCGATGCCGGGAAAGGCTTTGTGAAATCCGCTTTCGAATTCCTTGCGCAGCTCGGCGCTGGTCGGAATCGATACCACGACGCGGCCTTCTTTCTTGGCAGCCTCGACGACCTTGTCCCATTCCGGGTTTCTGGTTTGAGCGAAACCGGAAGAGCCAAGAAACAACCCCAGCACGAGGAGAGGAATGAGTAATCCTACTCGCGGTCGAATCATGGGACGCCTCCTAGCCTAACAGTTTGCGCGCCAACGCCGCGGCGGGTTCGCGCAGCCGGTTGATCTTTTCCTCGAATTGATTCTGTCGTTTGTAGTATTGCTCGATGGTCAGATGATCCTTGGCCGGCAGGACGCCGAACTCGCGCAACCACTTGGTATCGACGTCCAAACGGCGCGTCGGTTGGTGCATGGCGCGGGAGTAAACTTCCTGCCCCTCGCGGCTCAGGAACCAGTTGAGAAACAATCGCGTGGCGTTGGGATGGGGAGCGTTTTTCAAGACCACCAGATGACCGCTGCCACCGGCGACGTACATGCCCTCCTTGGGCGCCGGCAGAGACGCGACGGGGAGACCGGCTTTAAGGAATGGCGTGAAAGAGTAATAGCTAAGGCCGAGCGTCACCGCGATATTGCCCTTGGCGAGAATTTCCGCCAGCACCCGTTGATCGCGGCTCAAGGCCAACTTCTGCCCCACTAGCTTGCGCAGATAATCTTCGCCCTTGACCTCGCGCATATAAGACCACAGCGAGGCGCCGGAGCCGGGCGTGCGCGGATCGAGAAGGCCGATCTTGTTTTTTAATTTGTCATCGAGCAGATCGTCGAAACTCCGTACGTCCTCGGCTTTCATCAATTGGGTATTAAACCATAGAGTCTCGGGCTGATAGGCCAAGGTGCCGTAAACGAATTTCTTCGCGTTGTCGACCCAGATATGACCGCCCCACCACTGCTTGGGATCTTTGACCTCCGGCAGCAACATGTGCGGCTCCAGCGGCTCGATGACGCCCTCGGGCAACATGCCGGTGACCACCGACTCGCTCCCGCCCATATGGAGATCGACATAACGCACCCCAGCCTTGGATTCCTCGATCATCTTGCGCACCACGCTGGAGGCCCGCCCAACGATCGGCTCGACATCGATGCCGAAGCGTTTTTCGAAAAGCCGCTCGATACCGGCGCGCAGTTCCGTACTCGCCGGCAAGGACACCACCACCTTGCCCTCTTTCTTGGCAAGCTCGATGGTCTTGTCCCAGTCGGCCTGCCAAGCCGGCTTCGCCGTCTGGGCAATGACGCTGAGCGGCAGGCCCAAGATGCAACAGAGCGTCAATTGGATAGAGAATTTTCTTAGAGGATTAGGCATCGGTTTTTCACGGAATACGGCTTGGCAGAAATCATTTCACCGCCTCTGCGGTGACCGAGGTAGGGGCGAAGAATTTTTCGCCCCGACAATAACCCAGGATACTCGTCGTGCTCGGGGCAGCACCTTTTACGTTCTCGGCGGCTAATCTTCTACTCATTTTAGTCCAACAATTTTCGCGCCAGCGCGGCGGCCGGCTCGCGCAAGCGGTTGATCTTGTCTTCGGATTGGTTCTCGCGCTTGTAGTATTGCTCGATGGTAAGCACGTCTTTGGCGCCGGTAATGCCGATGTCGCGCAGCCATTTTGTGTCGACATCCAAGCGCCGCGAGCCCTGCCCCAACGCCTTGCCGAATATCTCTTGCCCCTCTTTGCTCAAAAACCAATTGACGAAAACCTTGCTGGCGTTGGCATGGGGCGCGTTTTTCAACATGACTAAATGACCGCTGCCGCCGCTGACGTAGGTGCCTTCCTTGGGCGACGGCAGTGCTTGGATCGGTAGTCCCGCCTTGATGAAGGCGGCGAAGGAATAGTAACCCATGCCCATGACGATGCTCGTCGATCCCTTGCCGAGATTTTCCGCCAAGAGGCGCGGGTCGCGGCCGATGATTAATTTTTGTCCGACCAGCCGTTTCAAATATTCCTCGCCTTTGACCTCACGCAGGAACGACCACAACGACGCCCCCGCTCCCGGCGTGCGCGGATCGAGCATGGCGATTTTGCCTTTGAGTTTCTCATCGAGCAGATCGTCGAGTGAATGGAACTCTTCGCCGCGATAGCGCTGCGGGTTGTGCCACAGGGTTTCCGACAAATGGGCCATGGATGTGTAGGCCAAGCGTTTGCCGGTATCGACCCAAAGATGGCCGCCCCACCATTGCTTGGGATCGCGCACTTCGGGCAAGATCATCGCCGGCTCGACGGCCTGAAGAACTCCCTCGGGCATCAATCCCGTGACCACCGACTCGCTGCCACCAATATGAACATCGACGTAAGCCACGCCGGCGCGCGCCTCATCGATAATTTTTCGAATCACGCTGGTGGCACGGCCGACCACCGGCTCGACGTCGATGCCGAAACGTTTTTCAAACTGTTTCTCGATGGCCGCGCGCAGCTCGGCGCTGGTGGTGAGCGACACCACCACCTTGCCCTCTTTCTTGGCGAGATCGAGAGTCTTGTCCCAGTCGGATTGCCAAGCCGGCTTCACAGTCTGCGCACTGACTGCAATTGGGATCGCGATCATGCAGCTGAGCATGAAGCCGAAGAGGGCGGGTTTAAAACCCGCCCCTACATTTCGGATTTCTTCCATTGCGTCTTTTGCATCCCGATCACATGAGCATCGTCGAAGGGTGCGGCCAATCTTCTCCTCTACAGATCGATGTAATCGAAAGGCGGCATCGCCGACGGTACGCCAAGTTTGGCGATGGCCGCTTCGAAGTCGATGCGCAGCTGCGGATCTTCATCCTCGTAGTCGATCAAGGTACCGCCCTCGCGCACGGTGGTGCGCACACCTTCTTTATTGATCGCGCGCCAGCAGCCGAGCAGATATTTTCCCGACTGGCCGCTATAGCGAAACGCCAGCTGGCGCGCCTGCACATTGCCGGTGTTGAAATGTTGGTGGAACCAACCGCTCGGCGGGCTGAACACGCTGCCTTCGCGCCAGTCCACGCGCACGACTTTGTCGCCGTTGCCGTTTTTATACGGCCGTAGTCCCGCTTCCTGCGGCCACATCAGCGTGTAACCTTGGGAGCGGAGAATCAGCAGGATCGCGCCGCCCTGGTGAAAATGCGCTTTGTGATAGCGTCCCACCGGCCACTCGGCGATATGACCGACTAAAGTGCTGCCGCCCATGTCGAAGGAAGTGATCTTGACGCCGAACCCTTTAGCCTCGGACGGATCGACCAGAGCGCCGCGGGCATCGGCGATGAAGTTGGTTTCCCAGTTGATGAAGCCGCCCAACTCCTTGCGGTCGTTTCTCGGCACGAAATAATTGCTCTCGCCGTCGAAGCGGTCGGCGAATTTGTAGTCGCTGCCCATGACGAAGGGAATGTTGTGCAATAGATCGATCATTAAGGGCGCGCTGGTGACGGCCAAGAAAAACACCGGCTCCTTGCTGCCGTTGATCATGCGATGGCGGGTGTTGAGCGGGATGGCGAACAGGCTGCCCTGCTGCCATTCGAAATGCATTTTGCGTTTCTCGTCGCCGGCCGACCATAACTCCGTGGCGCCGATACCCTCGATGATATAGATCAGCTCCTCGTAGAGATGATTTTCCGCATTGAGCGCGCCGCCCGGCGGGATCTCGCTGACATACATGCCGGTGAAGCCTTCCATGCCTTTCAAATCGATGAACGCCCCCTTGCCGCCGGTGCGCTGCCAAGGTTGCAGCGTCAGTTCGGTGACATCGGTGACACCGTAGCCTTCGACCACGGGAATGCCTTCGGCCCGCATCCAAATTTCGTAACTGGTATCGCGTTTCGCCACGTTCAGTGCCCTTTCACTTCTTTGTGTTGAAAATATTCGCCCTGGACGACCTTCTCGGCGAGCCGGTCGTCTTCATCATCCCAGAGTCCCAAGGGATAGCCGTACCAAGGCTCTTTTAAATTGAGCTTGGGCATCTCGGCCTCCTGCCAAATCTTCAGCGCCTTTTCCATGTAAGATTTTTTTGGCAAGCCGACCGGCGGGAACGGCCCCTTGCGGGTCGCGTCGATGAGCAAGCCGGAACAGCCGACGGCGCCGGGATAGCTGCGCTCCTCGCGGCCGCGCATGAGCGAGTGCGCCGAGGGATCGAGCAGCGGCGAGCGGCCAGTGCTGATTTCCACATCCTGGTGCGGCTGCATGGCGAAACTCATCGCCCACATCACCATATCGGGATCCTTGGGGTCTATGTCCTCATCGACGACGATGATCATCTTACTGGTCGGGTCCATGCCCGAGGCGGCATGCAACGCCTGCTTGGGTTTACTCGGGTGGCTCTTCTTCATGCGGATCACCCACCAGTTCCAACCGCCGCCCATTTCCGGACAGGCGACTTCCAAAACTTCCGGCATGGCGCAGCTGTAGCGGAGAAAGTTGTACAGCATCATTTCGCGGCAGGTGCGCGAGATGCCGTTGGACTCGCTCGGCGGCAAACCGACTAGGATCGCCGTGAAGATGGCGTTCTTGCGCATGGTGATCGCTTTGACTTCGATCACTGAGCGAAACTCCCGCTCGACCATGAGATAACCGGGATAATCGCTGAACGGTTCGCCGCGTTCTTTTTTGTCGATGGAGATCTCGCCCTCGATGATGATTTCAGCCTCGGCGGGCACTTCCAAAGGAATCGTCTTGCACTGCACCACGTCTACTGGCCGGCCACGAATACCTCCAGCCACCGCCAACTCATCGACGCCGTAGGGCAAGTTGGCCGCCGAGACAAACGTCACATCGGGAAGCGAGCCCAACACAATCGCCACCGGCAACGGCTCCTTGCGGCTGGCCGCGCTGCGATGGTGATAGAGCATGGCGTGATGCACCGGCGCGATGCCGGCGATCAGATGGCTATCGCTGCGAAAGTGGCCGCTGTACATGCCGACATTGCGCACCCCGGACTGGGGATCGACGGTGATGAACGGCGCGGTGGCGCGAATGCCGCCGCTAAAGCCCGGCTCTTCCACTGGCGCCGGCAATCCAGTGACGCCGAATTTTTTCAGCGAATCGCCGGTGTAGACGATCTCTTGCACCGGCGCGCTGGCGACCCGGCGGGTGTCGATCGGTTTGGCCAAGGCGTTGCGCCACTTTTCGTAAATCTCCAACGGCTCATCGCAGCCCAAACCCAGCGCCGCGATCGGCCGCGACGAACCATAGACGCCGGTGGCGACGCGAATGTCATGTTTGTTGCCGCGGCTGTCGGTGACGTTCTCGTAGAGAAACGCCTGCCGCTGGTCGTCCGAGATGCCGCGGTACTGTAAACGCATCAGCGGCATCAGTTCGCTGTCCTTGTTCACCGGGCGGGTCCAAGTGTGCAATTTGCCGCGCGCTTCCAGCGCTTTTAAGTAATCGCGAAAATCCGAGAAATACTCTCCTGCCATGCCCCCATCCCTTCGCCGCCGCCGGCTGGTTAAATTATTTGAGTAACGCCGCCGCCAGCTTCTGCGCCGGTTCGCGAACTTTATCGAGCTTTTCTTCCGACTGATTCTCGACCTGAAGGAACTCTTTGACGGTCATCTGATCTTTGGCCGCGATGACGCCGGTCTCGCGCAGCCATTTGGTGTCGACATCCAAACGGCGAGTCGCCTGGCCCAAGGCTTTGGAAACGATCTCCTGCCCTTCGCGCGACAATAACCAGTTGACGAAAACCTTGGTCGCGTTGGGATGGGCCGGCGCTTTGATGATCGCCAGATTGCCGCTGCCGCCGGTGCCGTAGGTGCCTTCTTTCATCGCCGGCACCGATTTCACCGGCAGGCCAGCTTTGACGAAGGGCTGCAAGCTGTAGGAAGTGAGCCCGATCATCACCGCGACTTTGCCCTTGGCGAGGCTCTCCGCGAGCAACCGTTGATCGCGGCCGAGGACCAAGTCCTGGGCGACGAATTTTTTTAGAAACTCGTCGCCTTTCACCGCCCACATATGCGCCCAGTTGGAATCCCCCGCGCCCGGCGTGCGCGGATCGAGAAAACCGATCTTGCCCTTCCATTTGGGAGCCAAGAAATCGTCGTAGGAGCGGAAGTCGGTTGGCTTGGCAAGTTCGCTATTAATCCAAATACTCTCGGTGAGATAGGCCTGAAACATGTAGATAGACTTCTGCGCGTTGTCGACCCACATGTGACCGCCCCACCACTGCTTGGGCTCTTTGACTTCCGGCAAAACCATCCACGGCTCGATGGCATCGATGATGCCTTCGTCGAGCATGCCCGACACCGTCGATAGCGAACCGCCGATATGAAGATCGAAATGGCGCACGCCGGCCTTGAACTCATCGGCCATGCGCCTCACAGCGGCGCTGCCGCGGGCGGTGAACACTTCGACCTCGATACCGAAGCGCTTTTTGAAATTATCTTCCAACTGCTTGCGCATCTCCGGACTGGCTGGAATCGACACTGTGACCTTGCCTTCCTTGCGGCCGGCGTCGACGAGCCTGTCCCATTCAGCAGTGACGGCAGTCTTGGCTGCTTGCCCAAACGCTAACGATGCCGGGTAAGCGACCAGAACGATGGATAGGAAGACCAGTTGGCGCGAAATCACGCGACGAAAATTAAATCGGTTTTGCAGGTCCACAAGAGCCCCTGAGAGAGACAGAAAGTTGGCTGGACAAACAAACCTTTAGAAGTAAACATTACGTATGTCAAGTAATAATCACTTGTTTTATCAAGCACTAGCAGGGAGCGAAGTGGATTGACGATGATTGAACGAAATCGCGAGGGAAGCCCAGTCAGCGCGGGCTATCATTTGACTCGACAGCCCGCGCCGATGGAAGTTGAAGGATGGTCTAAAAACGTGTGATCACGAGTTACTTCTTGCCCAAGCTGGCGCGCTGATCGGGGCCGGCGTCGGCGTAGCCCGGCTGCACCCGCGAATCGATGAAATACCGGCCGCCCTTGGCGACGATGGCGGCGCCTTTCTTGAGCGCTTTCAATAGGCCGTCGGAAGTGGTCACCGGCGCTTCGCTGTCGAAGCCTTGGGCCCGCGCCATGGCGACGAGATCGACATGAGGATTAGCGATCTGCTGGCCGATCCAGCGGTTCTGCGGTGGACGGTTGCGCATGTTGGCGACCCGCTCTTGATGCAGTTCATCGTTGAAGTAGGAGCGGTTGTCCGCCACCACGAACATGCAAGGAATATTGAAGTGCGATGCGGTCCACAAAGCGTTGACGCCCATCAGATAATCGCCGTCGCCGATGACGCCGATGGGCAAGCGGCCGGAATCTTTCAGCGCCAGCGCTGTACCGATGGTGTGGCCGGGGCCGGTGCCCACCGCGCCGCCGCCGTCGTTACCCATGAACGACAGTGGACCGTTGAACTCGTAGGCTTCACCCGGCCAACCGATCGGCAAACGCGCAAAAGTAACCTCCTTGCCGCTGGCGAATTCGCGCATGGTCATCGCCATATCCCACATGGTCATGGGCGCTTTGCCCGGCGACTTGGTGAACTTGCGAGCATTCCAATGGCTGAGACCTTTCATCGCTGGGCGCGGCTTCATCTTGCCAGCCTTGTTGCCGCCCAGCGCGTCGAGTAACTGCGCAATCATCTGATCGGGCTCGGCGAGCACCGGAATATCGACGGCGGCCAACGCTTGATGATCCATGCTCCAACCGTTGGTGCGGTAGCTGTCGACGGAACAGTTGACGATGAGCTTCGCCGCCGGCTCTTGGGTTTGCGATTTACCCAAGCTCAAACGCAACACACCGGCGAGGTCGAGCCAGTCCAAACTTATAATCAGATCGGCCTTGGCAATCAGCTCCGTCGCCACTTTATTGGGCCGTACGCAGGGCGCGGCAAAATGCAGCGGATGAGTGGTCGGAAACGCCGACGGATCGTTGCTGCTGGTCAACACCGCGGCGCCGATCGCTTCGGCGAAACGCACGCGCCGCTGCCAATCGCCTTGATCGCGCGACACCCGGCCGGCCAGGATCAACGGGAACTCCGATTGCTCGATGGCTTTGAGAATTTGATTGATAGAAGCCGGCGCCACCGCCGGCGTTGGCGCCGGCGCAAAACGCGAGGCGTCGGGAATGACGACCTCCTCGGTGAGCGCCGACTCCTGCAAGCCGGCGTCGAGGCAAATATAAACCGGCCCGCGCGGCGCCGTGCGAGTAATCTGATTGGCGCGCAGCACCGACTCAACGGCAGCCTGCGCCGAGGCCGGTTGATCGTCCCACTTGGTGTAATCGCGAATCACCGCACCTTGATCCTTCGCCGTGTGAATCCAGTCGATCCACGGCCGGCGCAAGTGCGCGTCCACCGGGCCGGTCGCGCCGAAAATAATCATCGGCGTGCGGTCGCACCAGGCGTTGAAGATCGGCATGGTGGCGTGCAGTAGACCGACATTGGCGTGCAGCGCCACCGCCATCGGCGTCTCGGTAACCTTGCCGTAGCCGTCGGCGATGGAGACGGCATGTTCCTCATGCAGGCAGATCACCATCTGCGGGTTTTCGTTGCCGAGATAATTGACGATGCTGTCGTGAAAACCGCGGTAGCTGGCGCCCGGCACCAACGCGATATATTTCAAATCGAGCCGCCGCGTAGTCTCGGCGACCACGTCGCTGCCCCACTTCATCTGCGGCTTGCCGATATTTTCCGGCCGGTCGATGGCTGCGCTCGCCGCTTGCCGGCGGCTCGCCTTGAGTGCCTTCTTAGTGGTTTTCATTCATGCTCCTGTTCTAAAAGCTGGTAATAGCGACAACCTCGCGGGTATATCCGATGGTGGTAACGTTGTCCAATCAAGTGGTCGCCGCGCCGTCGAGCGCTCAGCGTTTTTCCGCCGGCGTCGAAGTCGCCGGCCCCATACCCCAAACTTGAATCACCACTTCTTCGTTCTTGGCGCCGTCGTAGTGAATCTTGTTGCCGTAGTGGATCACATAACTGCCGGCCGGCACCGGCACGGTGCTGTCGGGATCGAACTTATCGCCGCTGCCCATCCACCAGGTGCCCGAGATGACGACGAAAAATCGATCGTTGGGATGAAAGTGCGGCCGGCTCATGTTGCCGGGAAACCATTTGGTGCGCTGCACGTAAGGACCCGGTTTACTCGGATCGCCGAACAACACCGCCGACTCGTTAGTCCCGGCCACGTTTCTAACCCATTTGATCTCCGCAGGGGTTTTGAAATCGGCGATGCTGCGGTCGATGTCGCCGGCGAAGCCTAGCGAACCAGCATTAACGACAACGGCAAACAGCGTAAAGAACCCAATTCGCTTCATCATGTTCCCCCTCCGTCACGAACACGATCACGAGCCACGATCACGTCCCTACGCTTTCGCGTACTTCCCGGTCAGCTGCGGCGTGAACCCTTCGAGCCCCTTCACCTGGCGCTGCAAGCGCGTCTCGCGCGCCCAGGTCCGTTTCAAATCGTCGCGCACTTTGACATGCAAGCGGCCCAAGGGCTCGGTTTCGATCTCAATCGCATCGCCGTTTTGAAACGGGTTGAGGCCGCGGTGATTGGTGCCGAGGGCGAGGATGTCGCCCGGTTCCATCGGATGGATCGAGCTCACCCACTCGATGCAGCGAGGAATTTTATGGGCCATATCGCTGGTGTGGTAGTTCTGCATCAACACGCCGTTGTTCCACAGCCGCACCTGGAGATTATGCGGATCGGGAATCTCGTCGGCGGTGACGATAAACGGCCCGGTGGGCGCGAAGGTCGCCCGCGACTTCATCTGGTAAAACGTATTGCCCGCCGGCGGCAAGCCGCGCGCCGACCCATCGATGAAATTCAGGTAGCCGAAAATATATTCCATCGCCTTTGCCGCCGGCACATTGTCGGCGCGCTTGCCGATGACCAACGCCAGCTCCGCTTCGCCTTCGAAGATCGGCGCCGGCACATCGGGCAGGATCATGGTATCGCCGTTGCCGATGATCGAATTGGGCGACTTGTTAAAGGCGTTGATCGGCGCCGGCTCCTTGCGCGTGCCGTCCTCCATATAGTTCACCGCCATACAGTCGATGTTCACCGGCTTGGGCAGCGGCGGACGAATCCGCACGCTCTTCAATGGCACGCCGCTGCCGGCAGCCACCGCCTTCTCAATGGCGCCGCGATAGTCGGCGAAGCGCTCGATCAAACCGCTGATCAAATTATGTGGCCCGGTGTGCGGGATGTCTTTTACAACCTGTGAGACATCGACAACATGATCGCCCTTAAGCACGCCGAGTCTGAAATCGTCAAAAAATAAAATCTTCATCAGTGCCTCCCTGGGTTAGGCTATAGCCGAACCCGCAACCACTCCGCAACGACAAAAAAGCGGGCGTGTTGTAGCAAAGTGAATCTGTCAGGGTCTAACGGCAACGTGAATATGTCAGGGTGGAAGGATGACAACCCTGACGATGAGAGACGAGAAACGACTAGACATCATACAACGATCGTTACGTAATGAGCTGACGATGGTGGAAGCC
>CAMDBU010000078.1 GCA_945889495.1 Syntrophobacter sp. SbD2
GCTGAAAGCGAAGGGTAAACTGTTCAAAGTCGCTCTCATCGCTTGCATGCGCAAGCTGCTCACGATTCTCAATTCTATGATCAAACATAAAACTTGTTGGTCTGATACTTTTCTTCAGAAAGCTTGACTTGCAAGACAGTTGCTACAAGTCCGTTGCCATTCTGCGAACTTTGCGTTCTTTGCGGCCAACCTTCCGCAGCCGAATCTTCCCTCTGTGATCGTCGCCTCACGTACAGCTTGACTCCCAAGCGTCAATCGAGCCAAAGTAGCGCGAATTAATCGTTGCACTCCGAGGACTACCGATGATCGTCAACTGTGTCGCCTACGAGAACGGCCGGCGGCTCACCAACATACCGGTGAGCGAGATTCACTCCTACATTTCCCACCCGGACTGTTTCGTCTGGGTGGCGCTCAACGATGCCACCGAAGAAGAACTCCAGGCGATGCAGGAAGAGTTCGGCCTGCACGATCTCGCCCTCGAAGACGCCCAGCATGGCCACCAGCGGCCCAAGATCGAAGAGTACGACGGCTCGCTGTTCGCGGTGCTGCACATGATCGAACGCAGCGGCGAGGAGCTGACCGTTGGCGAGGTCGGCATCTTCGTCGGCGTCAATTACGTCCTGTCGGTGCGCTCACGCGCCGAGCGCGGCTTCACCGAGGTGCGCGCGCGCTGCGAGCGCGAGCCCGAGCTCTTGCGCCATGGTTCGGGCTACGTGCTTTACGCGCTCATGGACGCGGTGGTGGACCGCTACTTTCCGATACTCGACGAACTCGAAACCGATATCGAAAACATCGAAGACCGCATGTTCGCCAACCAGAGCCCGCGGGAGAACATCGAAGCGCTTTACGATTTGAAACGAAAACTCATGACCCTCAAGCACGCCACCGAACCGCTCCTCGAAGCCACCGGCAAACTTTTCGGCGGCCGGGTGCCACAGCTGGCGGTGGGACTGCAAGATTATTTTCGCGATGTTTACGACCATGTGCTGCGCCTACACCAGTCCATCGACAGCCTGCGCGACATGGTCACCACGGCGATCTCGGTGGCGATCTCGCTGATCTCGATTCAAGAGACCGAAGTGACCAAGCAGCTGGCGTCCTACGGCGCGCTGATCGCCGTGCCGACGCTGATCGCCGGAGTCTACGGCATGAACTTTCAACATATGCCGGAGCTCACCTCGCCGCTCGGCTACCCGCTATCGATCGCGGCGATGGTGGCGGTGGATTTTTACCTGTTCTACCGTTTCCGCAAAGCCAAGTGGCTCTAACCGAGCGGCACGAACTCTTTTAGCTTCGGCAACAACTCGTCGTAGCGGTGGATCAACGCGCGCGGCGCGGCGGCGCGCAGAGTCTCCTCGTCGCTGTAGGAATGTTGCGTCGACAGGGCGATGGAGACCACTTCCAGCGCGCTGTCGACGACTTTGCAGCCGTCGGCGTTGTTGGCGGCCTTGATGTAATTGGCCGTACCGCTCAGCAAGACGATGCGCACATGGGGCGCTTTCTGTTTGCGGTAGAGATAGTAAAAGCCCTGCTCCTTGGCGTAGTAGGTTTGCTCGCGGTCGACGATCTCGTCGAAATAATCGCCGATGCCGACCTTCTCCATCGCCTGATGCTTGTAGCGCCGCCCGCCGGTGGTCATGAGCACGTTGCGCAGCCCCGCCGCTTTAGTTTCCTTCAACGACTGCTCGATGCCGTTTTGAAAATCCGGCGGATTGACGTCGTAGCCATGCTTGCGGGCGATCTCCAGCGCGACGCGGCGAATCTCGACGCGCTTGGCCTCGTTGAACGGCAGGTTACGGTCCTTGGCGTACTCGGCGGCGAAGATGTGCGGGATAAGAAAAAGATCGAAGGGCCCGTCGGCGATTTTTCTCAGCTGCTCGAAGGAGAGCGGCGGCAAGTTGTAGCGCGGCAGGATCTCATTGGCGATGACATGCACCCGCTGGATATCGGTCTCGACGGTATCGGACATCGTGCGAACGAGAAACGTGACGCTATCCATGGCTTGGCCCTCCATGGCGGCATACTAGTGAAGCGCGATTGCACTCGCAAGGGCGAGTGCAATTCCAAATTACAAATTCCAGATTCCAAATTAGTCCAGAACGGTCCGATTTTGGAAGATGGAATTTGGCATCTGGAATACCTATTCTTCGAAGGGCAACTTATGCTTCCGCTCTGAGTTGCATGCCTTGCAGCAGGGCACCACATTGCCCTTGGTCGACTTGCCGCCGCGCACCACCGGCACCAGGTGATCCATGGTCAACTGCGCCGGCGCGAACTTGCCGGCGCAGTGGTGACATACCCCGCCCGCCAGTTTGCGCTTCCACCACTGGCTTGCGCGTAGCTCGCGCGCCTTCTGGCGCTCTTGGCGCATCTCAGCGTCGGAAACTTCGACTAGAAAGGGCGTGGGTTCCATCACCAACCTAGAGGTCCGACTTGTACCAACGTTTAAGATTTTTCAAATACACGGCGAACCCCAGCGCAACCAGGAGATACAAGCCGCTGCGCCACGCCGCCGAGGCATCGCCGGCGCTGTAATTGCGGTATTCCCAAAACGCAAAGAAGGCAAAAAACACTACGGCGGTGGAAATGAGAATCTTGTGCGCGGTGAGAAGTTTCATGGGCTGATGCCAATCAATCACAGCGAGGCCGCGCTGTTCAAGTGCCAAAGGCGGCAATCTGTGAACCGCTCCGCCTTCATGTTATAGCTCATGCTAGGAGAACGATCATGATTCGAGAATCTGTCAGCACCGATAAAGCGCCCAAAGCCATCGGCCCCTACGAGCAAGCGATCAAAATCGGCGGGTTTGTTTACACCGCCGGTCAGATTCCCATCGATCCGCAGACCGGCAACTTGATAGCCGGCGGTATCGCCGAACAAACGCGCCAAGTTTTGGAAAATCTCAAAGCCGTGTTGGAGGCCGCCGGTTCGTCTCTCGACAAGGTCATCAAAGCCACGGTGTTTTTGAAAAACATCACCGACTTCGCCGCGCTCAATGAAGTCTACGGCGAATACTTAGGCAAGGCGAAGCCGGCACGCTCCACGGTCGCCGTCGCCGACCTACCGCGCGGTGCCCTGGTGGAGATCGATCTGGTGGCGATGGTTTGACCGCGGATAGTGCGATGGGTAGCCAATGGGAAACTACCCATCGCCGCGCGCGTTCGTCTTTACCCCCGTCAGTCATCATGGTAACCAATTGTTCCTACCCGATGGAGAAGGAAGGTGCCCGGTGGTGCCGCTGGTCTTCAAAACCAGTCTGAGGGCCGTAAGGTTCTCGGAGGGTTCGACTCCCTCCCTTCTCCGCCATTGATCCGCATCCGCCGAGAATATTTGAATCTGTCATTCCGAGGTGAAGCCAAGGAATCTCGTCTTCGTCAGCACGAATCAAGACGACATCCCACGCGACTCCGGATCACGAAGAGGGCGGGTTTAAAACCCGCCCCGACACTCGGAGTGTGGAATTCATTTTTTGAGTTCTTTGCGTTCTTTGCGGCCAACATTCCGATTCCGATTCTTCTACTCTGTGATCTCTGTGCCCTCTGTGGTGAAAACCATCTTTTTCTTTTTCACCGCACTCTACTCGCGCCTGCTCGTGCCCGCCATCCCCGCCATCTGGTAGAGAAGTTCAATGCGCCGGCCGATCGGCGGGTGGGTCGTCAGCAGGTTGGCCAAGCGGCTCTCGCTGTCGTCCAGGCGGCGCCGCAGCGGGTCGGCGAAGAACAGCGGCGCGGTACCGCGGGTGGCTTTGTTGACCGGGCCGGCCGCATCGCGGATTTTTTCCAGCGCCCGCGCCAGGCCGCGCGGGTTGCGCGTGTACTCGGCGGCGCTGGCGTCGGCGAGATATTCGCGTTGGCGCGACACCGCCATCGCCAACAGCTGGGCCAATAGCGGCGACACCGCGACCAATATCAGCAGTGGTATGAATAGCGCGGGATTCTTTTCCCCTTCGCGCCGATTGCCACGCGGCCGATAAGCGCCGCGCTGGCCCCAGTCGGCGAGCAGCGCAATGCCGGCGACGAGCACGCTGACCAAGGTCATCAACAATGTATCTTCGTTGCGGATATGCGCCATCTCATGGGCAACCACCCCTTGAGTCTCCTCGCGGTCGAGCAAGGCGAGCAGGCCGGTGGTGACGCAGATGGCGGCGTTTTTCTCATTGGTGCCGGTGGCCAGCGCGTTGGGCGCCGGATCGTTCATCACATAGACCTGCGGCATGGTGGCGCCCGACGCCAGCGCCATCTCGGTGACGATGTTGCGCAGCTCGCGCTGCTCGGCGCTCTGGATATCTAATTTCTGCGCGCCCAGGGAACCCAAGATCAAGCCGCTGCCGCCGTAGTAAGCGGTGAGCGTGGTGGCGGTCGCCAAGCCCAAAGCCAACAACGTCGCGATGGGCAACGGCAAACCGGCCGGCGTGAAACTGTCGAGATACAAATAGTCTACAGAGCAGCCAACGATGAGAAAGAAAATAATGAAGACGCCCACCAGCACAGCGCTCCAGCGCTGATTATGGGCCTGGCATTGGGCGAAATCGAGCAATGGGATGAATCGCCAGTTAGCGCGGCAGCGCCAGATTGACCTTCGGCAAAACCATCTCCGCCTCGGCGATGTTAAACAATTCGCTCGGCTGGAATTTGAAAAAGCCGGCGATCAGATTGCCGGGGAAGACCTGCTGCCGGGTGTTATACTGGGTGACCAGATCGTTGTAGTACTGGCGCGCGAAGGCGATCTGGTTTTCCGTGGTCGCCAGCTCTTCCTGTAAGTCGAGGACGTTCTTGTTCGACTTCAAGTCGGGATAGTTCTCCATCACGGCGAAGACTTTGCCGAGCGATGCGTTGAGCGCGCTCTGGGCCTCGGCGGTTTGCGCCACGCCGCTGGTCACCATCGCCTTGCTGCGCGCGTCGATGACCTTCTGCAAAGTGTCCTGCTCAAACTGCATGTAGCCCTTGACGGTCTCGACTAGATTGGGAATCAAGTCGTAGCGCCGCTTCAATTGCACGTTGATCTGCTGCCAAGCGTTTTGCACCCGCAGGCGCAGCGCGGTCAGCGAATTGTAGGTCGAGATCGTAAAAATGCCGACGATAAACACGATGAACCAGATGACATAAATCATAACTAAGATTTCCTTCCCCAGTCGTCACGGATGAGAATATTCTTGGTCACGTCGCGCGCGCGCGCGACGCCGGTCATGACCAACACGCGCTGCATCTCTTCGGCGAAGATGTCGTACACCCGCGCCACGCCGCGCGCGCCAAACGCGCCGACGCCCCAGGCCACCGGTCGGCCGGTGAGCACCGCCTTGGCGCCCAGCGCCATCGCCTTGACGATGTCGCCGCCGCTGCGGATGCCGCTATCGAGCAACACCGGCACTTTGGCGCCGACGGCGTCGACCACTTCCGGCAACGCTTCGAGAGCCGACCGGTTGAAGTCGAGGATGCGCCCGCCATGATTGGACACGATCACCGCGTCGGCGCCGGAGTCGACCGCCACCCGCGCGTCGTCCGCCCCCATGATGCCTTTGACGACCACCGGAAGTTTGACCAGCTGCTTCATCCACTCGATGTCCTTGGGCGTCGACTTGTGGCCTTTGCGCGGTTTGCCGTCCTTGGTCGACAGCGGCACCTCGTCGCCGATCTTCACCGGCTTCACCGTGTCCATGGTGATGCCCACCGCGGCGAAGCCCAAATCTTCGGCGGTCTTGGCGTACTCTTCGACTTCTGGCTTGCCGCGGTTCATGTAGGCCATGAAGACTAGCGGCGCGCTGCGCGTGCCGCGCCATTCACGCAGGCTCAAGTGCGACGCCTGGCTGACCAACATCATGGCGCCGGCGCGGTCCGTCCCATCGGCCACTTCCTCCTCGGCGTGCTCAGCGATCAAGCTAAAACTCCCCACCGGCGCGGTGATCGCCGGGATCGGCAGGGTCTTGCCGAACAGTTCGATGGACAGATCGGGCTCGCTGACATCGTGAAATATTTTCTGACGAAACAAATATTGCTGAAACGCCCTGGGATTACGGTGAAACGTCGATTTAGTTTCCGCCGCGCCATTGAAATGTTTCCACGCCTCCACCGGCGCCTGCTGCCGCATAATCCCGCGCAAATCGCGCAGCCCCATCTGTTCCAGTGGTTTGTCAGCCATGAAGTCCTCGCTTACTCAATGTGAATTATAAACTGCTTGCAGTGATTTGTCTGCGCCACTCCGATCCTAACGGAGGAGCCGTGGGATCGATCCTGTTCTAGGGGCGACCGGCCGGTCGCCCTCCGGTGAAGTTAACCCGCCGTCGCGATCTCCCAGCAATTGGTCCCCGGATCGCGGAAGCAAAACGACGCGGAACTATCGGTCTCGTTCAACTCAAATAGCTCGCTCACGCCCAACTCTTTGCCCTCGTCGGCGAACTTCTGATACGCCGCCTTGACCGCGTCCTTCGACGCCACCGTCAAGGTATTGCGAAAGTTGGGCGAAAACACCGGCGCGTTCTGGCGGATCGCGCAGACGATGAAAGTTTTCGTCGTCGGATGCTTGATGTAGACCACATGATCGCTAAACCGGTGCGCGTCGAGGCCGAGCACGTTCATATAAAAATTCTTGCTCACCTCGATATCGGTACAGACCAAGGTGCCGTGAGTGAAGCCTTGAGGCACGTAACCGCGGCCGGGAAACCTCTCTTCCGGTAGCAGCTGATCCCAGTGCGCCATCTTCACCGCGCCGAAGCGTTCCGCGGTCGTCTGTTTGCGGTTGAACGCCTCGTAACACTCGATCTCCCAGCCGTTGCTGCCGGGCTCGACGAAGTAGCAAGAGTAAGAGCCGTGACTCCAGGTCGGCTTGCCGATGGCGCCGAGTTTGTAGTCGGCTTTGTGCGCCAGCAAATAGTCATAGGCTCGGTCGACTTCCTCCGGACTGACCACGCGCACGCCCCAGTGATTGTGCATCGGCTTGGCCGGCGCGTCAGGCCCAGCTTCATGGACGATCAGTTTCCAATGGGTGTTGGGATGCTTGAGCGTCACTTCGCCAGGTTTTTCAGAAATCTTTTCAAAGGCCAACAGCTCGGTCAGCACTTTTAACGACTCTTGTAAGTCGCGGCACTCCATATGCGTCGCCGCCAGCGCGGTGGTTTGAATCATAATCGCTCTCCTGAAAGTCAACTAATGGTTGCGGCAAAATTTACAGCCGCGGCATCGGGGTGTCAAACTGCCAAATTCGCCTTGACTCCAACTTAGCTATTCCTTACATTCGCCGGGCCTTCGACGCGAGGAGGAGCGGCAATGATGAAATTATCCAAACTGGCGCCGGCCTTTTTAAGCCTGGTTTTAGCGTTGCCCGATCTCGCCCTAGCCCAGGACAGTTTTTACAAAGGCAAAACCATCCGCATGATCGTCGGCACTTCGGCCGGCGGCGGCTTCGATACTTACACGCGAACCTTGGCGCGCCACTTCGGCAAACATGTGCCGGGGCAGCCGTCGATTGTCGTCGACAACATGGCCGGCGCCGGCCATTTGATCGCGGCCAATCATATGTTCAAAGTCGCCAAACCGGACGGCCTCACCATCGGCCATTTCCACGGCGGCTGGTTTCTTTATCAACTTTTCAAACGGCCGGGCATCGAGTTCGACGCGACCAAGTTTGAATTCTTGGGCTCGCCGATCAAGGAGAGCCGCGCCTGCGCGTTTACCAAATCGAGCGGCATCACCAGCGTCGAGCGCTGGCTGGCGTCAAAGACGCCCGTCAAGATCGGCGGCATCGGCGGCGGCGCGCCGGACGACATGGCGCGCATGTTGGCGGCGACTACGGCGCTGCCGATTCAACTGGTCAGCGGCTACAAGGGCACCTCCGAGATTCGCCTGGCGGCCGAAAGCGGCGAACTCGCCGGCGGCTGCTGGACCTGGGACTCGATCCGCTCGACGTGGAGCAAAGCGATTCAATCCGGTGAAGCGATCGTCGTGCTCCAGGCGCTGACGAAACCCCATCCCGAATTGCCCAACGTACCGCTGGCGCAGAGTTTGGCGAAGAGCGACGAAGCGCGCCTGCTGCTGCAAGCCGGCGTGCAAGATCCCGCCGACTTTTATCGCCCCTATGTCGCGCCGCCGCGGACGCCGAAGCCGCGCGTCAACACGCTGCGCCAGGCCTTCGACGCGACCATGAAAGACACCGAGTTTTTGGCCGACGCCAAGAAGGCCAACCTCGATATCGAACCGATCACCGGCCCGGAGATGGGAAAACTGGTCGCCGGTATCTTCAAACTCAACCCAGCGCTAGCCGCCAAGCTCAAAAGCATTTTGAATCCAAGTTAGATCGTCGTCGTCCAAACCAGCAGAAGAGGTTATCGTCATGAGTCGAATCGCAATTTTGATCGCAGTGTTTCTGAGCAGCCTCGGCGCGGGCGGCAGCGCCTTCGCCCAAGCCAACTTTTACAGCGGCAAAACCGTCCGCTTCGTCGTCGGCTTCACCGCCGGCGGCGGTTACGACGCCTACACCCGCACCATCGCCCGCCATATGGGCAAGCATATACCGGGCAACCCAACCATGGTGGTCGACAACATGCCCGGCGCCGGCAGCATGATCTCAGCCAATTACACCTTCAAAGTCGCCAAGCCCGACGGCCTCACCATCGGCCACTTCATCGGCGGATTGTTCCTGCAACAACTGCTCGGCAAAGCGGGCATCGAGTTCGACTCGGCCAAGTTCGAGTATGTCGGCGTGCCGGCCCAGGACAACTTCATGTTCGGTGTGCACAAATCCACCGGTCTCACCGACGTCAACATGTGGCTCGCGACCAAGCAGGTGGTGAAATTCGGCGGCGTCGCCAACGGCTCGGGCAGCGACGATATCCCGAATATTTTGAAAGCCACTCTCGGCCTGCCGATCCAACTGGTCTCGGGCTACAAAGGCACCGCCGATGTGCGCTTGGCGTTCAACAGCGGCGAAGTGCAAGGCATCAGCAACTCCTGGGAGTCGACCAAGTCGACCTGGCGTAAGGAGTTCGACAGTGGCGAAAAAAGAATCATTCTCCAGGCGACGCTCAAGTCCCATCCCGACTTTCCGAAAATCCCGGTGGCCTACGACATGGCCAAGGGCGACGAAGCCAAACGGCTCATCGCCACCGTGCTGCGCGTCCACGGCCCGACGGTGCGCCCCTACACCCTGCCGCCCAAGACGCCCAAAGAGCGCGTCGCGATCCTGCGCAAAGCGTTCATGGACACCATGAAAGATCCCGATTTTTTGGCCGAGGCCAAGAAAGCCAACCTCGATATCAACCCCGAGGACGGCGCGACGCTGGAAACCAACGTCAAAGAAATCCTGAAGCTCGAACCGGCGTTGATCGCCAAGCTGAAAGAGATTTTGAAATAAACCGGCTTTGAGGGAAACTAGATGCGTACCATTCGTCCGATCCAACAAATCAGTCTGATTCTCTTCACGGCAACGCTCTTCACCAGCACCGTCAACGCCGCGGAGTCGGCAAACTTTTACCAGGGTAAGACCCTGCGCATCGTCGTCGGTCTATCCGCCGGCGGCGGCTACGATCTCTACACCCGCACTATCGCGCGCCACATGGGCAGACATATCCCGGGCAACCCCAGCATCACGGTCGAGAACATGGCCGGGGCGGGCAGTCTGATTGCGACGAACCACATCTACAAAGTCGCCAAACCCGATGGACTGACCATCGGCCATTTCCTCGGCGGCTTGTTTCTGCAGCAGCTGTTGGGCAAGCCCGGCATCGAGTTCGACTCGCAGCGGTTCGAGCATGTCGGTGTGCCTGGGCAGGACAATTTCATGGTCGGCGTCGCCAAGTCCACGGGCATCACGGACGTCGAAAAATGGGTCGCGTCCAAACAGGTGCTGAAATTCGGCGGCACCGCCGTCGGCGCCGGCTCGGACGATTTGGCGCTCATGCTGCGGCACGCGCTCGGCTTACCGCTACAATTAGTCAACGGCTACAAAGGCACCGCGGAAATTCGCCTGGCGTTTAATAGCGGCGAGCTCACCGGCCTGGTCAACGCTTGGGAGTCAACGAAATCGACCTGGCGCCGGGAATTGGACAGCGGCGAGAAACGCATCATTCTCCAAGCCACACTCACACCCCATCCCGATCTACCCAAGATGCCGATGGCGCTCAACATGATAAAAAACGAAGCCGACAAAAAGCTCTTATCCGTCGTGATTCGTGCCCATGGCGCCACCGTGCGCCCCTACGTGCTGCCACCCAAGACACCGAAGGATCGCGTGCAGCTCTTGCGTAAAGCTTTCATGGACACCATGAAGGACCCAGAATTTCTCACCGACGCCAAGCGTGCCAACTTGGACGTCAATCCCACCGACGGCGCCGAGCTAGAGAACAATGTCAGAGAGATCTCCAAGCTTGAGCCGGCACTGGTGGCGAAGCTGAAAGAAATCCTGAAATAGGCGGGCGGCTTTTAACGAGAATTTAACGACGAGAGAAATTATGAGTCCAATCCGTCCGATCGGTCCGATCTTATTAACGCTAACGCTTTTCGCCAACAACGTTAACGCGGCTGAGCCAGCCAACTACTACCAGGGCAAAACGGTACGCATCGTCGTCGGCCTGGCCGCCGGCGGCGGCTACGATCTCTACGCGCGCACGCTGGCGCGCCACCTGGGCAAACATATACCGGGCAATCCGGCCGTCGTCGTCGACAACATGACCGGCGCCGGCTCGATCATCTCAGCCAATTTTCTCTACAAGATCGCCAAGCCCGACGGTCTCACCATGGGCCATTACTTGGGCGGCATCGCGCTGCAACAATTGCTCGGCAGGGCCGGCATCGAGTTCGACGCGCTCAAGTTCAAGTATCTCGGCGTGCCGGCCCAGGATAGTTTTATTATCGGCGTGCACAAGTCCACCGGCATCACCGATGTGCAATCGTGGATCGCGTCCAAGCAAATGGTGAAATTCGGTGGCATCGGCCCCGGCGCCGGTAGCGACGACATCCCAAAAATCTTGGCCGCGACGATCAATTTGCCGGCACAAGTCATCACCGGCTACAAAGGCACCGCCGACACTCGCTTGGCTTTCAACAACGGCGAGGTCCACGCCACCAGCAACGCCTGGGAGTCGACCAAGTCGACCTGGCGCAACGAGCTCGACTCGGGAACGTTGAAAGTCGTGTTGCAGGCGACCTTGAAGTCCCACCCCGAGCTCAAACAAATTCCAGTGGCCTACGACTTGGCGAAAACCGACGAAGCGAAAAAGCTAATGGCGACTGTTCTGCGCGCCAACAGCCCGACGGTGCGCCCGTTCATGCTACCGCCGGCCACGCCCAACGACCGCGTGCAGATCCTGCGCAAAGCCTTCATGGATACCTGGCGCGACCCGGAACTGCTCGCCGAAGCGAAAAAAGCCCGCCTCGACATCGATCCCGCCGACGGCGCCGAACTGGAACAGACCATCAAGGAAATGTTCAAGCTCGACCCAACGCAGATCGCTAAGCTGAAAGAAATCTTGAAGTGACGGCCGCAGCGCGGTCATAATCCTAAACGCTATGAAATAGCTTCCGCTCCGATTCGTCATTCCCGCGCAGGCGGGAATCCAGGTTCGTTGGGTTTCCAATTAGCCTGGATACCCGCTTTCGCGGGCATGACGGAAATCGGAATTGCAAGTTCCGAACCCTTCGTGTCCTTCGTGCCTTCGTGGTGAAAATTCCAATTGCGTATTCGCACACCACCGCCTACTTGGCACACCCGCTGTTTTCTACTAAGAATACCAATGGAGGATTTTCATGTCTGACTATTTCGTCATTGACGCCGACTCCCATGTCGAGGAACCCGAAGAAGCTTGGGATTATCTACAGGACAAGTACAAAGAGCGCCGGCCGTTTCCCATCGCCGTGCCGAACCGGCCGATCCTGGCTAACCTAAACGCCTTCTGGTGGATCGACGGCGTAGTCCATCCGAAAATTTCCGGCAACAACCACACGGTCTTCGGCACCCCGCCGGTGTCCTACCACGCGACCCACAAAAAATTTTCCATCGGCAGCCAGACTTTGCTCGACGCCAAGGCGCGCTTGCAAGACATGGACGCCGCCGGGGTCAACATCCAGGTCAATTTTCCGACGGTGTTTCTCGAACAATTGTCGGAAGACATCGAGTTCGAAGCCGACTTGATGCGCAGCTACAACACTTGGATTCACAACGCCTGCAAGACCGATCCGAGTCGGCTCAAATGGGGCGCCATCATGCCGCTACGCAACGTGCCGGCGGCGGTGGAGGAGTTGAAACGCACCCGCGACATGGGCGCGGTGACGGCGATCATCTACGGCACCGTCGGCGAGAAGCTCCTCGACCTGCCAGAGTTCAACCCGTTCTTCGCTGAAGCCGAGAAGCTCAACTTCCCGGTGAGCGTCCACACCGGCTGGAGCCATCCCGGCCTGCGCGCCAGCGGCACCACCATCATGGCCGCCCATACAGTCACGTTCACCCTGCCGCTCCTACTCGGCTTCTACGGCGTGCTCGCCGGCGGCGTGCTCGACCGCTTTCCCAAGTTGAGAATTTCTTTCCTGGAAGCCGGCGCCGACTGGCTGCCCTACATGCTCCAGCGCATGGACCACTATTTTCACTCCGAGAAGGCGATCAATCGCCCCGGTCTGCCCAACCGCGCGCCGACGGAATACTTCAAAGACTGCGAAATCTATTTCACCTGCGAAGGCGACGAGAAGCTCCTGCCCGAAGTGTTGAAATGGGTCGGTGACGACAAAATGATGATCTCCGGTGACATGCCCCACGCCGAAGCGCGCGACAACTCGATCACCGAGATCAAAGAGAGAAACGACATCAGCGACGCGCAGAAGAAAAAGATTCTCGGCGAGAATGCCAAGCGATTTTTCGGACTGTAAATAACCACGAAGTCAGCGTGGGCGAAGACTGTTCCGATCCTCTCCCCCTCGACTGGGGAGAGTTAGAGTAGGGGTGAAAGCTCGCGCCACTCCAAACATTGAGCGAAGTGCAAATCCACGCACCCCTATCCTAACCCCGTCACAGACTGTGTCGCAATTCCGTTCATGGTTCGAGAACCTCACCACGAACGGAATTGGTTGGTAGTGAATTCAACTACTTCCCCGTTCGTCCTGAGGCCCTCGAAGGGCGAACATCCGATTGCGACACAGTCTGTCAAGGGGGAAGGAACCGGAAGTCCGTACTGATTCAGTATGGGTCAGCGCGCATCGTCAAG
Source organism: Syntrophobacter sp. SbD2 (assembly GCA_945889495.1). Taxonomy (GTDB): domain Bacteria; phylum Desulfobacterota; class Binatia; order UBA9968; family UBA9968; genus DP-20. Next base: position 13,179 of record CAMDBU010000078.1, read on the forward strand.
CGAAGAGAGATTTCTCGCTACACTCGAAATGACAGCAGAAAGTCCAGTTGTCATCTCGAACGAAGTGAGAGATCTCCGCCACACTGCACCACCACCCGGAAGTCGAATCACTTAACCCGATTAAAAATCTCCTCGAAGCGCGCTACGGTGTCGTTAAAATTTTCGATCATCCCTTCGGGCCGCGCCGGATAGAGCTTCAACCCCTGGGTCAGACTCGGCGGATCGGGCGTGACATCCGCGCGCGCCGGGATGCGCCGCAAGCCGCGCAAGAGATTCTGCCCTTCCCTGGACAACACGAAGTCGACGAACAAGCGCGCCGCGTTGCCGTGCGGCGCTTTGTCGGGGATGGCGATAGCGTTGATGGCGCTGATGGTCGGTCCTTTGAAGCGCACCCAGTCGATGGGCGCGCCGGTGGCTTTCATGCGCTCGACGCGGTTCGAGTAAACCACCGTGGCGATGGCCGACTCGCCGGCGGCGACTAGTTGCGCTAGCAGCGTGTGGCCTTTGCGCATTTGTAAATTTTGCCCGGCGAATTTTTTCATGAAGTCGAGTCCTTTGTCGCGGCCCATGAGCTGGAGGGTGTGGTAAAACCACTGGTACTCCTCGGTCTCCAAGCTGATCAGCCCTTTCCATTTTGGATTGAGCAAATCTTCGTAGCTCGCCGGCGCTTCCTTGGCCGCCACCATGCGGGTGTTGTAACCGATCACGTAGGGAATTTGGTAAAACGCCGTCCAATACCCCTGGGCGTCTTTGAAACCCTCGGCGTAGGCCGGCGCTTCCTCGGAAACATAGCGCGCCAGCATGCCGGCGTTCTTGAGCTGGTAGACCTGGACGATGCTGGTCTGAAAGACATCGGCCAAATGGGTGTTGGCGCGATGCTCGACCATGAAGCGGGCCTGCACTTTTTCGCCGCTGGAGCGAAAAATTTCCGGCTTGATGAAGGGATACTTCTTGGTGAACTCCTTGGTGAACAAGCTCGCCTCGTCGGTCTCCATGCCGGTGTATAACACCAGCCGGCCTTCTTTCTTCGCGCCGTCGAGAACTTTTTCCCGCTCAGCGGCGGCGCCCCGCGCTGGGGCCACGGGCAATGCGGTCAAACAAACCGTGATCGAGAACCCAAAACAAATTTTCCAGAATATATCCATCGCCGATCCTCACTTGCCGGCCAGCATAGCCCCAGGCCACCGCCGGTTGTCAACATGACGCGCTGCGTCCTCACGGGCTTTCCCTTGACGGTCCTTACATCCCTAGCGTAAGTAAGTCCCTGAAGCGTTACCGCTGGGCAACCCGGTACGGTTGCCATTAATGCCATTCCAAACGTTGAAAGGAACTATCATGAAAGCCGCCGTTCTCTACGAAGTCCGCCAACCGTTGAAGATCGAAGATCTCGAAATGCCCGAGGTCCACGACGAGGATGTTTTGATCAAGGTCATCTCCTGCGGCGTTTGCCATACCGACTTGAAAGTCATCGAGGGGCGTAACCGGTTTACCCCGCCGACGATTCTCGGCCATGAAGTGGCCGGCACCGTCGACGCCATCGGCGCGCAGTGTCGGGACTTCAAAGTCGGCGACCGGGTGATCGTCGGTATGCGTTACAAGTGCGGCCGCTGCCGCTATTGCCTCTCCGCCCATGAAAATCTCTGCGAGCGCCGACCGCCACCGCCCAACTTGAAAAAGAAAGACGGCACGGTGGTGACGCGCTGGAACGTCGGCGGCTTCGCCCAGTATGTGGCGGTGCCAGCCTACATGGCTTTTAAAATTCCCGATGCTATCTCCATGGAGGAAGCCAGCGTGGTCGGCTGCCGGGTGACCACGGCGTACAACGCGGTCAAACATCGCGGCAAATTGCAGCCCAACGAGTCGGCGCTGGTGATCGGCTGCGGCGGCATCGGTTTGAATACCATTCAATTCCTCAAATGCTTCGGCGCCTATCCGATCATCGCCGTCGACATCGCCGAGGATAAATTGGCCGCGGCGAAGAGCTTCGGCGCGACGCACACGATCAACGCCAGCGCCGAAGATCCGGTGAAGGCGGTGATCAAGCTCACCGACGGCGGCGTCGATAAAGCCTTCGAGGCCATCGGCAACGGCAAGACCGCCGATCAGATCATCCAAGCGACCCGGCCGGGCGGTACGGCGACCATCATCGGCGGCCTGGGCAGCGGCCCGTTCACCATCAGCAGCGGCAACTTCGTGACCAAAGAAATCACCATCACCGGCGTGTCGAGCCGGCAGGCCAACGACGTCGAAGAAGTATTTCAAATGGCCCAGCAGGGGCGCATCGAACTGAAAAGCTTGATCACCCAGAGCTATCGCTATGAGCAGATCAATGAGGCGCTGCACGATCTCGAACATGGCAAGCTGCGCATGGGGATCTCGCTTTGGAACGAATAAGATTGAACACGTTCCAAACGTTCCAGCCGTTCAAAACGTTTTCCGATCGTCTCGGAGCTGGTCGATGAAGTTTTGCAAAGCGTTTGCGTTGGTCTTCGTCGTGGGCGGGATCTGCGCTTCGGACTCGTTCGCGCAAGTCACCAACCTGCGCATTGCCTTCAACGGCTTTGGCGGCACTCAGCCGCTTTATATCGGCCAGGATGTGGGGATTTTTAAGAAGGCGAATCTGAGCTTGGAGATGATTTTCATTCCCGGCGGCTCGTTGTCGTTGCAGGCGTTGATCGGCAAGAGTTTGGAAGTGCTCATGACCGGCGGGCCACCGGTGGTCAATGCGGTGCAGCAGGGGGCGAAGATCAAAATCATCGGCGGCGCGACCAATCTGTTGCCCTACACCTTCGTGGCCACGGCGGGGATTCGCACGCCGGAGCAGTTGAAGGGCAAGCGTATCGGCATCAGCCGTTTCGGCAGCAATACCGATTACGTCGTGCGTCTGGCGCTCAAAGAATTCGCCCTGGCGCCAAGCGATGTGCAGATCCTGCAAATCGGCGGCTCCCAGGCGCGGCTCCTGGCGATGAACTCCGGCGCCATCGCGGCCACGGTGCTGAGCCCGGAAGAAGCGTTGGTGGCGCAGAAGATGGGCTACGGCGTGCTGCTGGACTTCATCGAAAAAGGCATCGAGTTTCCCCATGTGAATATGGTCGCGCGGGAGGATTTTCTCGACAGCCAGCCGCAGGTGGCGCGGAGCTTTTTGCGCGCCTATGTCGAGTCGGTGCGCTATTACAAGACCCACCGCGCCGAGGCGGTGAAGAAAATCATCGCGCTCAGCAAGTTGCCCGACCCGAAAATGGGCGAGTCAGTGTACGACAATTCGCTCCGTTCCACCCCCGACGACGGCAAGCCGACCATCCGCGGCATGGAAGTGGTGCTCGATGCCGCGGCCAAGGAAAATCCCAAAGCCAAGCCGCTGACGGTTCAACAATTGGTCGATTTGCGCTACTTTCAGTAGAGCAAAACTTAAGGTGGAGAGGTTGATGAAGCACAAATGGTTTGCCGGCGCGTCGCTGGTGCTGTGGTTGGCTGGTTCTAGCGTTTACGCGGCGGAGGCGAAGCCGGAGAAACCGATTGACGTGATCGAGGACAATAGTTTTCTGATCGAGGAGGCGTACAACCAGGAGCCCGGCGTTATCCAACATATTTTTAGCGCGGCTTACACCAAGTCGGGTCGGACTCACGGCTGGGGTTTTAGCTTCACCCAGGAATGGCCGGTGTTTTCCCAGGATCATCAGTTTTCCTATACCATCCCTTCGTACAAACTAGTCGACGACGGCGCGCGGGTGTCGGGTGTCGGCGATGTCCTGCTCAACTATCGTTATCAATTGCTCTACGAAGCCGACGGCAAGCCGGCGCTGGCGCCGCGCTTCAGTCTGATATTGCCCACGGGCAATCGCAAGAAAGGCACGGGCAACAACGTGGTCGGGTATCAATTGAACCTGCCGGTGAGCAAGAAAGTTAGCGATAGTGTCGGGCTCAATGCTAACCTCGGCGCGACTTTCCTGCCTCATGTCAAAGCACCGGTGGGGCCGAGCGGCAACTCCGAGAAGAAATCCCTGGTCTCACCGAGCGTCGGCGGCAGCGCGATCTACGCGCTGTTCCCGCGCTTTCATCTGATGCTCGAGTGGGTCGGGGTTTCGGAGCAGGGCTTCAATGACAACGGCAAGCGCGAGCGCTCATTCCTGTCGACCCTGTCGCCGGGCTTCCGCACCGCCATCGTCAATGAAGACAAGTTGCAAATCGTCACCGGCGCGGCCATGCCCATCGGGCTTAACCGCAAGACTGATAATCTCGGCGCGTTTCTCTACCTGTCCATCGAGCATGATTTGTTCTAGGGGGCCCGATGGGTGGAAATTTCACCACAGAGAGCCTAGTGCGGCATAGCCGCAACCGAGTTTCGGAATATCTCTCGCAAAGGCGCGAAGCTCGCAAAGGTCGGAGAATCAGAATTACGGTTTATGATTTTAACCACTCTCTTCCGAACTTGGCGTCTTTGCGCCTTGGCGAGAGGAATATCCGATTCCGAGTTGCTTCGGCGTTCTGACATTTGTGCAGGTCGCGCAAATTGTCGGCTTAAGGAGTACAGAGATCACAGAGTAAAAGATTCGGAATCGAATCATTAACCGCAAAAAGCGCAAAAGGCACAAAAAAATTCGGAACCGTAGCGGGTTTTAAACCCGCCCGCTTCAAACACATTTTTCAGGAGGTGCAGCATGAAAGGGATTATCGACGCCGATACGCATATTTCCGAGGGCGCGGCGATGTGGGCATTGATGGATAAGGCGATGCAGCCGCGCCGGCCGATTATGTTGCAGGTGCCGGGCGATACTTTGTACGGCAACCGCGACGCTTTCTGGCTCATCGACGGCGAGATCTATCCCAAGCCGGCTGGCAAGGGCAGCTTCGCCTTGGTCACGCCGTCGGAGCAAACTGTCCAAGCCGGGCGCAAGGACTCGACGCCGTCGACCCGCGAGATGACCGACATCACGGGCCGGTTGGCCGACATGAAAAAGCTCAATACGGCGATGCAGATCGTCTATCCGACGCTGTTCCTGGTCTACAACACCAAGGACAAGGAGCTTGAGGTTGCGCTGTGCCGCGCCTACAACCGCTTTCTTGCCCAGGCCTACGAGCAGTCGGGCGGCCTGATGAAATGGGTGGTGGTGCTGCCGTTTCAGTCGATGAATGTCGCCATCGACGAAATTCGTTTCGCCAAGGATCGCGGCGCGGTGGGGATATTTTTCCGCGGCATGGAGGGCGACTACACTCTCGACCATCCCGATCTGTTTCCGGTTTACGAAGAGGCGCAGAAACATAATATGTCGATCTGCGTCCATACCGGCTGTGGCGTCAAAGAAGTGCTGCAAATGTTCGATCTAGCGCGCAATCACACCTTCGGCCACACCCGGGTGATGCCGCTGCTGGGCTTTCGCGATCTGGTCGCCAATAAGATTCCCGAACGCTTTCCCGGCCTGCGTTTCGGATTTATCGAAGCGGCGGCGGGCTGGGCGCCGTTCCTGGTGCACATCATTCGCCGGCTGCTCAAAGAGAAATTTCACTACGCTTCGAGCGCCGAGATGTTTCACGAGAACCGTTTGTACATCGCCTGCGAAGCCGACGAAGACATCCCCTATATCGCCAAGTGCACCGGCGAAGATCACCTGTTGATCGGCTCGGACTATCCGCACAACGATCCGTCGCGCGAAGACCAGTTCGTCAACGCGCTGAACGTCCGCGAGGACATCTCGCCGGCGTTGCGCCAGAAAATCTTGTACGACAATCCGCGGACGTTCTACGCGCAGTAGGAGAGAAGAGAAGAATGGAGTATTGGAGTGGTGGAGTGATGGGTTTCCGGACCAATACTCCAACACTCCATTACTCCACCACTCTCGGTGGCAGGAGCAATCGAATCATGAAACTGAAATTCTTCGCGTATCTTGGCATGGTCGTGCTCGCATTTTTCTTCCCCTCCGCCGGGGTGGGGCAAGAAGTTTTCATCGGCAATCCCGGCAAGAGCCTGAACTTTTTTCATTTCGATCTGGCCATCGAGCGCGGCTATTTTCGCGAGTTGGGGCTCGACGTCAAATTGCTCAACACCAAGTGCGATGTCGCGGTGACCGCGCTCTTGACCGGTGACTTGCAGGCGACGGGCTGCGTTGGCACGGCGTCGCGGGTGATCGCCAGTCAAAACGTGCCGGTGCGCACGGTGATCTGGCTGTTCAAGAAGCCGACCTTCTACGTCGTCGCCAAGCCGGAGATCCGTAGCGCCGCCGACCTGCGCGGCAAAGTCGTCGGCATCAGCTCCTTCGGCAGCGACACCGACCTGGCGATGAAAGTTTACGCTCAGAGCGGCATGCTCGACCCGGATAAAGATATTAAACGCATCGTCGCCGGCTCCACCGCGACGCGCTTGCAGGGACTCAAAGCCGGCTCCATGGATGCGACCACGCTGTCGCCGCCATTCAACATTTACGCCGAGCAGATGGGGCTGCGCGTGCTCGCTTACACCGGCGATTTTTTAGAATTTCCCCAGAGCGGCTTCACGGTGTCCGACGCGACGCTGAAAAATAAGCGCGATCTGATCAAGCGCTTGCTGCGCGGCACGCTGCGCGGTTTGCAGTTTACTTTGAAAAATCGCGCCGACACCGTGCGCTTCATCGCTAAGGATTATAAGCTCCAAGAGGCGGTGGCGGATAAAGTCTATACTTCGCTGTTGCCGGCCATGAGCGAGAACGGCTTGGCCACCGACAAGGGGCTGCGCAACATGATCGAAACGCTTGGCACGGCGGTAGGCAAGAACGTCGACTTTCCGCCCGAACGTTTAGTCGACTACACGCTGCTCAAGGAAGTGCAGAAAGAGATGGGCATACAATGAACCGCCACGCAGGCACCGGATTGATCGTCAGCATTCTCCTCGCCGTCGCGACCGCCGCCTTCAGCGCCGAGGCGCCGAAGGTGCGCATCGCCTACGCCAGCCGCAGCGCTTCGGCGATGCCGCAGTATATGGCGGTGCAAAAAGGCTATTTCAAAGCCGAAGGGCTCGATGTCGAAATCATTCAGATGAACCCGCGCCTGGGCGCCACCGCGGTGGTCAACGGCGACGTCGCCTTCGCCACGCCTTTCACCAGCACCTTTCGCGGCGTGCTCCAGGGTTTTCCGATGAAGCTCACCTTTGTCCATTTCAAAAAAGGCCCCTACTTCCTACTGGTGCGGCCGGAGATCAAGGATGTGCAGCAACTGCGCGGCAAGCGCATCGGCGTGGCGACTATCAAAGGCACCGACCAATTGGTCGCCGAGGAAATGTTGCAGGCCAAAGGTTTCGATATCACGCAGATTCAGGCGGTCTCCATCGGCGACGGCCCGGTGCGCATGCAGGCGCTGATCAGCGGCGCGGTGGACGCCGTCTGCCTGGCGCCGCCCCATGACCTGATGCTGCGCAAGATGGGCTACCCCGCGCTCCTCGGCCCGCCGGTGCTCGGTCTGCCGTCGGCCGGCATGCTGACCTCCGATCGTTTGATCAAGGAAAATCCCCAGGTGGTCCGGCGCACGTTGAAAGCAATGTTGCGCGCGCATCAATTTATCGCCGACAACCGCCAAGAAACCATCCAGACATCGATCAAATGGCTGCCCCAACCCCTCGACATCGCCGAACACTCCTACGACAACGAGCTCAAGAACATCAACCGCGACGGCACCATGACCGACGCCGAGATCGAATCGATCATCGAACGCATCGGCGAAAAGAAACGCCCGCTCAACGAAGTGCGGGATTTTTCATTTGCGCGGGAGGCGTTGAAGGAGCTGGGAAGGCAATAACCCGGAGTGATGGAGTACTGGGTTTCGGAAATCCGGCCCAACACTCCAATACTCCAGCACACCATTTTCCTAGGGATTCCGATTGGTATCGAACGGCTCGCCCAACTCCGGCGCGCCGACGATTTGTCCGGCGATGTCGTGGCGGCCGTAGCCTGACCGAGAGGTTGCAGAATAACTTGTTCTATTGCAGGTATATTGAACATACGAGACCAGTGAAAATCGATATACGGGCGGCAACGATAATTGACAACCGTTTGATTGTGGGAGTAAAGTTTCAATCGATGATTGTTGAACATCCAATGTACGAGATCAGTTCACTCAATGGTTCGACGCCAGCGGCCGCGTTTCCTGGCTAATCACAGCCCGGCGCCCGGTCTAGGAAATGTCAATAGAAATCATCATGGGGAGTAAGATTATGAGACGACTTACTGTACTCGCCGCGGCCACGGTGTCACTACTGATGTTAAGAGTCGGGTTGCCCGCGGGCGAAGCCGTCGCCCAGCAGAAGTTGCTCAAAGAGCAGCTGGTTGGAACGTGGATGCTTGTTTCGTCCCACAGCGTGGGAAGCGACGGCAGTAAGCTCGATCTGTTTGGTCCCAATCCGAAGGGGATCCTTATCTACACGAGCGATGGCCATTTTGCTCTGGTGAACACGCGTTCCGACCTCCCCAAGATCGCGTCCAGCAGCCGAGATCGGGGGACTCCGGAGGAATACAAGGCCTTGGTGCAAGGATCGGCCGCCTACTTCGGCACATATTTAGTCAACGAGGCGGATAAGGTCATCACGGCCAAAATCGAGGGCAGTACGTTCCCGAACCAGGTCGGAGGAGCCGATGACAGACGAATTATCACATCCCTTACAGCGGACGAACTAAAGTTCACCAACCCGGGGTCTACGTCCGGTAGGAAATTGGAATTGGTCTGGAAGCGCGCCAAGTAGGTGCGGCTTTAGTGACCAGCTGTACCATTGGCTGATCCGTCGCCGACCCGGGGAACCGCAGGGCAAGCCGTGTCCCGTAGCGGCTTACATTTCGAGTGGGCGGCGGGTGTGGATTCAATGAGGCGTCGAACCATTCGGTTGAGATTGACGCGGCGGACCGCGCCTCTCACCCAAAACGTTTAGCTTGGAACAAAGTCGAACTGTTAGAGCGCTTGTCGCAAACGGGGCCCTCAGTGATTCCGATTCGTGTCATACGGCTCGCCTAGCTCCGCCGCACCGACGATCTGGGCGGCGATGTCGTGGCGGCTGTGCATCATGAGATATGAATCATTTTCTGTTATAGTGACGACGTGAAGGTTCGGGAAGTAATACGGATGCTCGAAGGGGACGGCTGGCGACTGGTTGTGACGGAAGGAAGTCACCGACAATTCAAGCATCCGACAAAACTGGGTCGTGTCACGGTCAGCGGTCATCCGGGCGATGACATGCCCAAGGGTACATTAGCGTCAGTGCAGCGGCAAGCAGGACTCAAAGGAATGAGGCGATGAAAAAATTCCAATATCTCGTCCGCATTAACAAAGATCCTTCTAGCGATTGGGGAGCGTCGGTGCCTGACCTGCCCGGCTGTGTGGCGACTGGGAAAAGCATCGATATTACTCTGCGGCGAATCGAAAAGGCCATCGCGCTGCATCTCCTCGGCATGCGCGAAGACGGCATCAAGCCGCCGCTGCCGCGCCATCGCTCGATTACACCCAAACGCACGCCGCGAGAGGTGGATTTTTACGCGACGGTGGAAGTTGCAGCGTAACTTGCCGCATCGGATCGAGTTTTTTCGAAACACCGTCTGAGTGTAGCGTCCATCAGCGATGAACCAGTAAACTGAAACGCTCGATCCAGGTTCGCCAACCACCGTCAGTGATTCCGATTCGTATCATACTGTTCGCCCAGCTCCGCCGCGCCGACAATCTGCGCCGCGATGTCGTGACGGCCGTGCATCATGTGCAGGTGCATGTCGCGGTAGAGCCGCTCCAGCGGGTGTTTGACGAAGAGCGCGGTGGAGCCGCAGATTTCCGCGGTGCTCCACATCATTTTCCCCAACATCTCTTTGGCCATCCACTTGGCTTCATGGGCGGCGATCATTGCTTGGGTGGGATCGTTCTTGAACATGCGCACGGCGGTGTAGAGCACCAGGCGCGCGGCGTCGAGCAGGCTCTTCAACTCGCCGAAACGTAGTTGGCGGTGGCTGTCCTTGGCGCCGCCGCGTTCGCGGATATAACCGATCGCCCAGTCGTACATGGCGCGCGCTGAGCCTAGATAATTCGCCGTGAAGGCGAAGTTGATTTTGCCCATCCAGTTTTCGTCGAGAAACTGTCCCGGTTGTCCGAGCAGATTTTCTTCCGGCACGAAACAATCTTTCAAATACAGCCACGGGCTGACGCAGGCGCGCATGCCGGTGGGGCGCCACGCGTCGCTGTCAATGGTCAATCCCGGCGTGTCTTTGGGCAGCATCACCATGATCGGTTTGGGGTGAGAGTCCGAGGCGATGCGGCCGATCCACAGCCACTCGGCCATCGATGCATTGGTCGCGTAATGCTTGGTGCCGCTGATCAGATAGCCGCCGCTGACTTTCTTCGCGCTGGTCGGCGGTACGCCATAAGGTTCAGCGCCGGCGCCGGGAATTAACGCGCCGCGTTTGATCGTCGGCTCGATCCACTTCGCGACTTGCGCATCGCTGGCCATGGCATCGATCATCATCAAGCCGTTGTTGTGCACCTGAAAGCAGTGCGCCGTGGACGGGTTGCCGTAGGCGAGATGCTCGTCGATGAGAAAAAAGCTCAGCGGGTCGTCGCCGTAAAGGCCGAAGCCCAAGCCGCCGCGTTTTTTATCGAGGTTGGCGACGAGCCAGCCTTCGCGGTGAATATCCTGGAGATCCTCCACCGGCATGGCGAAGTCGGCGTCATACTGCGCCGCCCGCGGCGCCATGCGCTCGGTAGCCAAGGTTGTGACGCGCTCGATGAGCGCTTGCTGTTCTTGGGTGAAGCCGAAGTCCAAAGGGGGCGATCTTTCAGGCTAATGCGAAAAGATATTTCACCACGAAGGCACGAAGAGCACGAAGGTCGAAAAATATTTTCTATCTTCCCTTCGTGCTTTTCGTGCTGAGAGCGAATCTTTCTTCCTATTTATACAGTTCCTTGATGAAACCGGATTTCTCCAGGTCGGCGACGAAACTATTGTCGATGAACTGTTCCGGCTTGGCGGTTTTGCCGCCGGGGTTGACGGAGAAATTCAGCATGGTCTGCATGCCGGCGGCCGAGACGTAGGGCGCTTGCTCCCAGAATTTTACATAGGTGTTGTAGGTCTCGTCGAGGTCTTCCTTGTTTTCGGTCTTGGTGTATTTGGCGATGACCTGTTTAGCCGCCTCGGGATCGGTGCGGGCGATTTTGGTGCCCTCGATGTAGGCCTGGACGTAACGCTTCACTTTGTCGGGGTTGGCCTTGATGAATTCCCGCGTGGTCGCCAGGCCGGCGTGGATCATCGGGATATTCTTCGCGCCGACATCGACCAGCTCTTTCATCCCCACTTGGCGCAGTTTCAAGGTCGATGGCGCGGATACCACCGCGGCGTCGATGCGGCCGGCGCTAAGCGCGGTAATGACATCGGGCATGCCCTGCAGGTGGGTGACTTGCACGTCTTTGCCGGCCACCATGCCGACCTGTTGAAAAAGCATCTTGGCGGTTAAATCGGTGGTCGAGCCCGGTAACGTCACGCCGAAAATTTTGCCGCGCAGGTCGGTCAGCTGTTTGAACTCGGGCTTGCTGTAGACCGACAACACGGCGCGATTCAAAATCCCGATGATAAAGGCGATACGCGCGCCGCCCAGTCCCGCTTCGATGATTTCGGTGGCCGGGTTGACGATATCCATGCTACCGCCGAGCAGCGCTTGGGTGCCGGTGGCGGAGAGCAAATATTTCATGTCGACGGCCAGGCCGTATTTGGCGAACAGCCCTCTATCGGTGGCGAGCCAGAGCGGCGCGAAGGCGCCGCCGACTGACGCATAGGTTGCCCGCAGCGGCATCAGCTCGGCGCCGCGGGCGGCGCCGTTGAGCGAAAAAACCACGATAAATAGTACTAAGCAAAAGATCCGAACGTTACGAAGCGACATTGGCAATCCCCCTGCGAAAAAGTTTAGGCAGATATATTAAAAAAACCGTCGTCGCGCCAGGGGTGGCGATAATTTGAATCCTGGCACTACCGCTTTCCAGGTTTCTTGTGTTAGGAAAGGAACGAAGGCGAAAGCAGAGGAGGCTTCGATGGCTGGTAACTCCTGGTGGATTTTGGCGGTGGCTCTGGCGGGCGGTTCGATCTCGGCGGCTTTGCCGGCGCGCGCGGCGGAGGCGCCGCAAAAAATTCGCTTCGCCTACGCCAGCCGGAGCAATATCGTCGCGCCCAAACATATCGCCCAGTCGCGCGGCTACTTCAAAGCCGAAGGGCTCGAAGTCGAGATGATCCAGATGAATCCGCGCCTGAGCGCCACCGCGATCATCAATGGCGACGTCACCTACGCCGACGCTTTTACCAGCACCTTTCGCGGCATGATGCAGGGCTTTCCGATCAAGCTGGTCATGGTGCACCAAAAGAAGGGGCCGTACTTTCTGATCGCCCGGCCGGAGATCAAAGACATCCAGCAGCTCAAGGGTAAGCGGTTGGGCGTCGCCACCTTGCGCGGCTCGGATCACCTGATCGCCGACGAATTGATGCTCGCCAAAGGGTTCAACCCGGCGGCGGTGCAGCCGATCGTCATCGGCGACGCCTCGATGCGTTATCAAGCGATGATCGGCGGCATCATCGATGTGGTGGCGGTGGCGACGCCGCAGGATTTGATGCTGCGCCAGAAGGGCTTCACGGTATTTGCCGGGCCGCCGGAAGTCGGCGTGCCGGGCTCCGGCGTGTTTACCGCCGAGAAGTTTCTCCGGGAAAATCCCGCGGCGGTGGTGAAAACCTTGCGCGCTCTCCTGCGCGCGCACCAGTACATCCTCGACAACCGCGGCGAAACCATCCAAGCGATGATGAAGTGGCTGCCACAATCCTTGGAAGTGGCGAGCCATTCCTACGATATCGAAATGCGCGCGCTGACCCGCGACGGCTTGATGACCGACGGCGAGATCGACACGCTGATCGCCAAGCTCGGCGAGAAAAAGCGCCCCATGGACGAAGTGCGGGACTTCAGTTTGTTGCGCCAGGTGTTGAAAGAATTCGACGGCGGGAAATAAAACTTCGAAACTAATGCCGAAGACGATGAATACTTGCTGGCTGTTCAGCGCATTCTTGCTCGCCGCGGCGCCATTGCCAATGCAGCTTGGCCTCGCCGCCGAGCCGTTGCAAAAAGTCCGCTTCGTCCACGCCAGCCGGAGTAACTCCATGGCGCCCAAGCTGATCGCCCAGTCCAAGGGTTTCTTCCGCGCCGAAGGATTGGAGACCGAGATGATTCAGATGAATCCGCGCTTGGCATCGGTGGCGCTGGTCAGTGGCGAGGCGGCCTTTGGCGACGCTTTCACCAGCGTCTTTCGCGGCATTCTGCAGGGCATGCCGATCAAGCTGGTGTTCGTCCACCAGAAAAAGGGGCCGTACTTTTTGCTGGCGCGGCCGGAGTTCAAGGACGTCCAGCAGTTGAAGGGTAAGAAGCTCGGCGTGGCGACGCTGCGCGGTTCGGATCATCTGGTCGCCGAAGAGCTATTGCAAGCCAAAGGCTTCAACCCGGCCGGCGTTCAGGTGCTCGCCGTTGGCGATGCCGCGACCCGCTTTCAATCGCTCAGCAGCGGCGTCGTCGATGTCATCGCGGTGGGCACGCCGCATGATTTGCTACTACGCCAGAAGGGCTTCTCCGTGCTCGCTGGGCCGCCGGAAATCGGTTTGCCCGGCGCCTGCGTGTTCACGCCCGAACGTTACCTGCGAGAGAATCCCCAGACGGTGCGCAAGGTATTGAAAGCGCTGCTACGCGCGCATCAATATATTTTCGAAAACCGCCAGGAGACTATCCAAACGTTACTGCGCTGGCTGCCGCAGACGCCGGAAGTGGCTGGCCACTCCTACGACTTCGAACTGAAAACCATGACCCAGGATGGCCTGATGACCGATAGTGAACTGGACGCGTTGATGGTCCGGCTCGGCGAGAAGAAACGACCGCTGGACGAGGTACGCGATTTTTCCCTAGCGCGGCAGGCGGGGAGGGAGTTAGGAGTAAATAGTAAGGAGTAAGGAGTAAGGAGTTTCCGGATCGGAACTCCTTACTCCTCACTACTGATTCTGCTGAAAAACCCCATTGTAAATCGCACTGTGTCGGCGGCTATAGTTCTGCCAGTGATAGATTTCATCATCGCCTGCCGTAGCTGTGAAAAAACCTCACTCTTTGACCCTTATGCGGGGTGCACCGCGGCCATTTCAAA
>CAMDBU010000079.1 GCA_945889495.1 Syntrophobacter sp. SbD2
AATTCCTTCCTTCCCCAGCACATTCGCAAAAAACTCCCTTTCCAACTCCACTTATTGCCATTCTTCGTGCCCTCAAAGCCCGCTTAACCCCGTGCCGTTACGGCGATGCAGAGACTGAGATTGGGGTTTCCGGTCAGGCACTAACTAGCAACTAGCAACTGGCAACTAGTAACTGTCAACTAATCTACATGCCGCCGCGGTTCCAGGTCTTGCCCTGCTTGATCAGCCGGGCGTAGTAGTTCCATTCGGACGAATGCGGCATGCGTTTGCCGCGGGAAAGCAACTTTTCTTTACTTCCCGACAATTGCTCGATGAAGTCCTTGGGCACGCCTTTGAAGCCGAAGAGCTTGGCCATCGCCATGATTTTGGCGGTGCGTTCCATGTAGACGGCGTTGAAGCAGGCCTCGTCGATGGACTTGCCCACCGTGACGATGCCATGGCCTTTGATCATCATGCCGTTGGCGTTGCCCAGTACGCGCGCCAGGTCGGCGCCTTCGTCCTGGTCGAGGATGTAAATCGGCCGCGGATAGATCGGCACGCCGCTGCCCCAGCGGCCCGACTGCATGTGGACGCAGGAGACTGGCGTGTCGGCGAGGCTCATGGCGACGCAGGTGGACGCGTGGCAGTGCACCGCGGCGACGACATCGGGACGGGCTTTAAAAATCTCCGTATAGATCACCGACTCGCGCGGCGGCGTGCCGACGCCGGAAAGCTTTTTGATGTTGTAATCGAAGTGCACCAGCCAATCGCGTTTGTCTTCCTCGGCGCGGCGAAACATCTGCACGGCGATGCCTTTGTCGTTGGGCAGTCGCACGCCGACATGGCCCCAGATATCGCCGATCTCCCATTCGAGGATTTTGCAGGCGATGCCGAGTTCTTGTTCGGCGGTTTTGATCAAAGCGCGGTTCGCTGCGGTCTTGATTGCTCTCATTGAGTACTCCTGGTTGTCGAATGGGTTGCGATTACGACGCGGCTTTTTTGCGCGCGGCGTAGGACATGGGGTTTTCCTTGTCCGCGCTGTCGGTCAGGAAGTCGAATTTTTTCTGCCAGGGAACATGGCGCGGCACCAGGTGGGCGAAGCAGTCGATATGCGGGAACCAGTTCTTCGCCTGCTCGCTTACTAGATGCGGCGGTTCCTTGCCGTTGGTTAGATCCTTGGCGCTGGCGAGTAGGAAGCGGCGCACGGCGATCACCGCCTTGTCGCTGACGCCCAAATGTTCCTTGGTGCGGTCGAAGATCGCGCCCATGCTCTCGGTGGCGCAGCCGTCGTGATTCAAGAAATCGTCGATGCCGGTGAAGCTCAAGGTTTTTTGCTTGTGGCGGTCCTGCAAATAATTGTTGCGCGCGTTGCACACCTTGGTGTAGTCGGGATTGATCTGTTTGCGCCGGTGCACTTCTTCGGGATTGACCACCCGGCCGCGGTGAAAGCCGATATCGTAGCGCCAGCAGTGGGTGTCGTCGGCCGGCACGTAGGTGTGGATTTCGTAGCCTTCGAGCTCGTTGGTCTTGCGTCCCGCCGGCACGCAGCCGTAGACCGGCATGACGAAGGCGGAGAATCGCACATAGTGCTGGTCTTCGAAGTTGCGCGTGGCGATCAAGCGCACGCCGAAGTCAGTGTCCTGGGTGTCATAGCTCGGCGCCGGGTCGCCCTTGTAGACCGGCTGGTTGCTCTCATTGGTGAAGTTGCGATGCAAAAACGACAGGTGCGACGAGTCGCATTCGCCTTCCAGCCCCTGGAGATAATTACACTCGAGTAAACATTTGGTGACGTAAGAATGTTCCAGCGGCACCTGGGTCCACTCGTAGTTGGGAAACAGCGGCTGCTGCTCCTTGGCGCCGAGGTAGGCGTAGATGACGCCGTTGGCTTCATGGGTCGGATAGGCGGTGTGGTGCAGCTTCTTGGCGTAATCGCTCTGGCCGGGCTCCGCCGGAGTCTCCAAGACGTTGCCGTCGACGTCGAATTTCCAGCCATGGTAAATGCAGCGCAGGCCGCATTCTTCGTTCCTGCCGAAAAACAATGAAGTGCCGCGGTGGGAGCAGTGCTCGCCGATGAGGCCGATGCGTCCCTGGCTGTCGCGGAAGGCGACCAGCTCCTCGCCCATGAGTTTTACTCGCGCCGGCGGGCAATCGTTGTGGGGAACCTCTTCGGACAAGAGCGCCGGCACCCAGTAGCGCCGGATCAGATTGCCCATCGGCGTGCCCTGGTTGGTTTGGGTGATGAGATCGTTGTCTTCGCGGGATAGCATGGCCTTGGTCCTCTCGGAATTTCACATTCCAGATTCCAAATATTTTAGCTGTCGAGCGTGGCGGCGGCGAAGATGTCGGCGTAGCTCGGCGCTTGGCGGATCATGGCTTGCTCGACGTTGTACTTGATAAAGGCGTCGATGGTGCTGCGGTTAGCGTCGATGCCGTATTTCCATGGGTCGCCCCACTTGGAGAATTGCTCTTTTAACTGCTCGCGCAGGTAGACCACCGAGAAGCCGCCGCGATCGCTCAAGCTGTCGTCGTAGGCAAGTGCTTTGGCTTTTTCAAAGGCGGCGTAGAATTTCCCCGCCAGCTCCGGCCGCTCGCGGTCGAGTTTGCGGCTCATGACGATCATATGCACCGGGGTAAAAATGCCGGTGTCGTTGTAGAGGTCTAAGTCTTCCTGAATGTAATCGGGAAATAGCCGTTTGATCTTTGGATTGCTTTCCAAGTTTTCGAACATCTTGGTGTCGGAGATGTCGGTGATCAAGGCGTCGAGCTCGCCGGCGATCAAGCGCTGGGACATGTTCTTCGACTCGTCGACATAGTCGATTTTCAAGTCAGTGGCGTGGACCGGAAACAGTTCTTTCGCCTGGAGCACCCACTGGACGTTGGCAAAGTCGACGCCGTAACGTTCGTGCAATAAACCGCGCGCCCAGACCGTCAGCGCGGTGCGATAGGTGCGCGAGCCGATCCGTTTGCCGGCGAGGTCTTTGGGTGTTCTGATGCCGGCGTCGGCGTGGCAAAAAATCAATTGATAGGCCGGCTTGCGCTTGGAGAATATCGGCAGGCCGATAATTTCCCAGCCCGCTTCGATGGCCGGCAGGAAATAGCCGATGTTCAAATCCATCAGGCCGAAGTCGCCGGCTTTGAGCTTGGGATCTTCCTGGTTGATCATCGACGAGGATTTGACCGGATTCAATTTCACGCCGTCGATGGCGACGCGCCCTTCGAACAGCGGCAGGGTGATGTCGTAGCGCATCACCGACAGGTCGACGGTAACTATTTCGCTAGTGCTCATGGTGAATTATCCATTGCGCGAAGGGCGCGCGGCTGTCAAGCGTAGCAAGCGCCGGCTCGACGCCGGCAATCGGCTCGGCGTTAACTGAGCTGGTCGAACTTCTCTTTCAACCGCTCCGGTTGGCCATGTTGCTTGGAGAATAGGCGGCTGATTTCAGCTTCACTCACTTGGCCGAGGCTCGGTGGTTTCCAGCGCGGCTGTTGATCCTTGTCGATCAAGCGCGCGCGCACGCCTTCGCGAAAGTCGGAGCGGGCGCAGAAATTGAGCGCCATGTCCCACTCGCGCAGAAACACATCGCGCAATCCCAAGCCGCGGCCGCCGCTGACCTGTGCGAAGATCGCGTGGGCTGAGGTTGGCGAGCCCGAGAGATAACCATGAATCGCCGCGTGCATCCATTGGTCTTCGCCATGCCACTGGCGCATGGCGCTGTCGATGGCGGCGATGTTGGGCTGCATGGCGATTTCTTTGATCACGCCGTGGCGCTGCATGACCGAGGATTTTTCCGGTTCCACCTTGTCAGCGAACTGGATTAAATAGTCGCGCAATATTTCCCGGTTTGTTGCCCCATCCGCCGTCCAAGGCAAATTCGCCAGGCCGCCGAGCACCGCTGGTTTCTTTTCCGAGCGAATCAAGAGATCGGCCATGCCGATGGCGATGGCGTCGGTGCCGTTGAAGCGCGCCGAGGTCAGCCCCAAGAACATGCCGACGCCCTCGGGCATGCGATTTAAAAAATAGCTGCCGCCGACATCGGGAAACAGGCCGATGGCGATCTCCGGCATGGCCATCTGAGTGCGTTCGGTGACGACTCGATAGCTGGCGCCGTTCATGACGCCGATGCCGCCGCCCATGGTGATGCCGTCGGCCCAGCAGATCACCGGCTTGGGGTAGCTGTGGATCAAATAGTCGACGAAGTATTCATGGGAAAAGAAATCGCCGCCGGTTTGAATGTCAGCGCTGGCGTTGAGCTGGTTGACCAGCGCTTTGACATCGCCGCCGGCGCAAAAGGCTTTTTCCGAGTCGGCGTGCAAGACCACGCAGGCGATGTCAGCGCGTTGACGCCATTGCAGCAGCTTTCGCTCCAGGGCCTGGAACATTTCCAGGGTCAGGGCGTTGAGCGCGCGCGGGTTGTTCAGCACCACCAAGCCAATGGTCGCGCTGGCGGCTGTTTGTTCGCTGAACAGTACCGAGCTGGTTTCGGCGGCTGGTTCGGTCATGGCGGCTACTCGTGTGCCGGTGGGGCACAAAATTGTTAAACCCTGCCCGGCGCTTTCGTCTTTTGTGTGCGATTCCCTTCGGGGTTGCTCCGGTACGGTATCGCAATTCGGTGGAAATTAAACGACTTGCTGTCGCATCGAGCCATGCAGCAAGCTGGCATATTGATTGCTGTAGAGGGGAATTGAGCTGTAAATCGAGGACAGAGAGGGACAACATGGAAGCAATGGAAGCAATGGAAGCCGTGGAAGTTGTGGAAAACGTCGAATCGGTAGCCAAGAACGAACCGGCTGCGGTCTACGATATTCATTACGAGAACGCTACTTATCAGGCCGCGGTGTGCCACCGTTGCGGCGCCAAGATGTTCCCGGCGGAATTGCTCGAAGCCCATATGGACCGCCACCAGCTGAAAGATATGTTTCTCGAGAGCGAGCTCAAGAAACTCCAGTACGCCATGAATAGAATGCGTTAGTTAGCGAACTCGCCGGCTCTGGCCGGCAACCTGTGTTTCCCAGCGCAGGCGTGGACTCTCCTCCTCGGTTCACGCTTGCGGCATTACCCCCAGGGTGCCCCCGTAGTGGGGGCACCCTTCCCCTAAAAAAATCCACCAAGTTATCGCCTTAAGCAAGATTTCTCGCGGCGTTCGAAATGACCGGAGCAGAGTCCGATGGTCATCTCGAAAGTAGTGAGAGATCTCGGACTATTTTCGCTGCCCACCGGTGAAATTGACTTCAAAGTTTCGCCTTGTTAACCAAGATGTTTTTGGAGCACAAGATTGAAAGCCGTTCGCATGCATGGTTACGGCGGCGCCGAGCAACTTTTTTACGAGAGCTGCGAGCCGCCGCTGATCACTGAGCCCGACGAAGTCATCGTCAAGCTCAAAGCCGCGGCGCTCAACCACATCGATATCTGGAACCGCATGGGCGCCACCGGCATCACGGTGGCGATGCCGCATATTCTCGGTGCCGACGGCGCCGGGGTGGTCGTTGAGACCGGCGCCAAGGTGGAGAACCTCAAAGCTGGCGACGCGGTCTGCCTCTATCCGCCCACCGGTTGCGGACAGTGCGAATTTTGCCGCAGCGAGCGCGACTTCATGTGCATCCGGCTGCGCGTCTTGGGCGAGCGGCTCGAAGGCACCTACGCCGAATACGTCAAGCTACCGGCGGGCAATTGTTTTCCGATCCCTGCCGGCTATTCGTTTCACCAAGCGGCGGCGTTTCCGCTGGTGTTCATTACGCTGTGGCGCATGATCGTCACCAACGCCGCGCTCAAGCCGGGGGAGACGATTTTGATTATCGGTATCGGCGGCGGGGTGGCGAGTGCGACCTTGCAGGTGGCCAAACGGATCGGCGCCCGGGTGATCGTGACTTCCGGCAGCGATGCAAAGCTCGCGCGGGCAAAACAACTCGGTGCCGATCACGGCGTCAATCATTTCACAGATAACCTGGTCAGCGCGGTGCATTCTCTCACCGACGGCCGCGGCGTCGATGTGGTGCTCGATTGCGTCGGCGGCGAGGTCTGGCGCCAAAGCCTGGCGTCGCTGGCGCGTGGCGGCCGGTTGGTGACCTGCGGCGCCACCGCGGGTGGCCAGCCGCAAGATGACATCGCGGCGATCGTTACCAAGCAGTTAAAAATTTATGGCTCGACGCTCGGAAGTCGGCGCGAGTTCGGCCAGTTGATTAGCTTTCTCAACGCCAGCCAAATCAAACCGATCATCGATAGAGTATTTCCGCTTAGTGAAGCCGCCGAGGCGCAGCGCTATGTCGAAGCTGGCAAGCAGTTCGGCAAGGTCGTTTTGGCGATGCCGGAATAAACTTCGCGCTACGCGCCGTTCCAACCGTTCCAGTCATTCCAATCAACCGAGTAAGCCACGGCGATTCAATGCTTCGGCGCAGTTCTCCAGCGTGCGCAGTTGGTCATTGGCGGCGAAGCGCAGGACCACAGTGCGGGCGCCCTGGGCGATGTATTTCTCGGTGTGATCGATCACCTCATCCCAGGAGCCGGTGACGCACAGCATGGCGTTGGCGACCGCTTCGTAGGAGCGGTTGTAGTATTGGGCTAAGAACTGTTGGCCTTCGACCACGGCGTCTTTGCCGCCGGCGGCTAGGGTGAAATAAATTCCCGGATGAATCGCGTCCGGTTTGCGCCCGGCGGCGGCGGCGTAGGTTTGAATCTTTTGCCAGCACTCGCCGAACAATTCCGGAGTCTTGATATTGTTGATCCAGGCGTCGGCCAAACGGGCGACGCGCTTCAAGCCGGGCTCGACGGCGTTCGACGCGAGCCAGATCGGCACGCCGCCGGGCTGGGTCGGTTTGGGCTCGATGGTGACGTGGTCGAAGTTGCTGAACTTGCCGGCGTGGCTAACGTCATTCTCGCGCCAGAGCCGGCGCATCACTTGGACCAGCTCTTCGCTCATCTTCATGCGCGCGCCGGGATCGAGGCCCAAGATTTCAAACTCATGTTCCGCCGCTGGTTCCTTGGGCCGGCCATAGCCGACGCCCAAATCGACCCGGCCGCCGGTGATCCAGTCGAGGCTGGCAAGTTGATAAGCGAGGAGAATCGGATTGCGCAAGGCGGCGAGAAAAATCGCCGTGCCCAAACGCACGCGTTGCGTGCGCGCGCCCACCGCGGCGAGCGTAGTCAAGGCATCGATGCGCGGCCGCGCCGTCAAACTGTCGCCCACCCACACCGAGTGAAAGCCCAACGCCTCGGCGCGCTCGGCGATCTGAAACAAACCCGAAGGATCGGCGCGCCCGGCCATGATCGCTTCGCGGGTCGGCAATAGCACTCCGAAGTTTACTTTTGCAGTTGTCATCTTGTTCTCGCTGGTTGAAATTTCTGCGTCGCTCCGGGCAAGTAAGGAGTTAGTAGTGAGGAGTAAGGAGTATTCGGATCCGGAGTCTCCTTACTCCTTACCATTTACTCCTGACTCGTTTCCCCGAATCAGCCGCGCGACATCGTACTCCATGATCGTTTCGCCACGCTGGTTCTTCACCCACTGGCGGTAGCGGACGATGCCGCCACCGCGGGCGGGCACGGGTTTGCAATCGAGCACTTCGATTTCGACTTGTATTGTGTCGTTGACTTTCACCGGGCCGAACAGGCGCATTTTATCGAGGCCGGCGAACGCCATGCCGGTGCCGTGGATCAAGCCGGTCTGCACCGTCAATCCTTCGGCCATGCCAAAGGTCAAACTGCCGGGCGCGATGCGCTCGCCGTACAAACTTTCCGTGCGGATATATTCCATATCTAAGAACAACGGCTCGGTGAGGCCGACCAGATTCACAAACGTCAAAATATCATGTTCGGTAATCGTCCGCCGGCCGGTGCTGTAGCGCTCGCCGGGATGAAATTCTTCGAAGGTTTTGCCGTTCATAGGACGCTCTTTCGCTGTAGTTGTTGGATTTCTTCACTACTCATTCCCAGCCAAGATGACAAGACATCGGCGCTATGTTCGCCTAGCAGCGGCGGCGGCAGACGCACCGACGCCGGGGTGGCGGAAAATTTCACTGGGATGCCGGCGAGCTTTACTTTGCCTGCCGTCGGATGGTCGACTTCCACTAGCATGTTGCGGTGCAGCACCTGGGGCGCGGCGAATACTTGATCGATGGTCTGCACCGGCGCGCAGGGGACATCGGCGGTGGTGAGCGCGCTGACCCAGTCGGCCGTCGTGCGGCTGAGAAATATTTTTTCCAGCATGGCGATCAGCTCTTGGCGGTGCTCGACGCGGTCGGCGTTTTTACTAAAGCGCGGATCGTCGGCGAGGTCGGCGCGGCCGAGCGCCGGGCAGAGCCGCTTCCAGATCGCTTCGCTGGCGGCGCCCAACACGAGAAAGCTGTCGGCGGTCTGAAAGCTTTGATAGGGCACGATGGTCGGATGGGCATTGCCCCAGCGGCCGGGAACTTTGCCGCCGACCAGATAATTGCTGCCGGCGTTGATCAATGCGGCGACTTCGGCTTCGAGTAACGACGTGTCGAGCTTTTGGCCGACGCCGATTTTTTCCCGGGCGTAGAGCGCCGCGACGATCGATTTGCCGAGCATTAGCCCGGCGACCAGATCGATGATCGCGACGCCGACTTTGAGCGGGCCGCTGGCTTCGGTGCCGGTGACGCTCATCAAGCCGCCCCAGGCTTGGACGATGAGATCGTAGCCGGGGATGTCCGCCATGGGGCCGTCGGCGCCGAACCCCGACAGCGACGCGTAAACCAAGCGCGGATTTTTCTCGCGCAGCTCCTTTTCGCCTAAACCCAATCGCTCCATGGCGCCGGGACGAAAGTTCTCGATCAACACATCGGCGCGCTCGGCGAGTTTGCGCACCAGCGCGATGCCATCGGGTGATTTGAAATCGACGGTAATGCTTTTCTTATTACGGTTGGTGCAGAGAAAATAAGCGCTCTCGCCACCGGCAAACGGCGGCCCCCAGCCGCGGGTGTCGTCGCCGACGCCGGGCTGCTCGACCTTGACCACTTCCGCGCCGAGATCGCCCAGGAACATGGTGCAGTAGGGACCGGCTAGGACGCGGGTTAGATCTAACACGCGAATGCCGGCGAGGGCGCCGTGATTCGCTTCGCTCATGGTTTCAATCGTTCCAATGGTTTCGCGGCCTCTTACTTCCTCTCCCTCTGGGAGAGGATTGAGGTGAGGGCAACCGAATCGGAATTGCCCTCACCCTTGCCCTCTCCCAATGGGCGAGGGAATCGGATCTATTTGAACTCCATGCCTTTGGCTTTGAGGATGTCGTTCAAGGTCTCGACGCCCAGCCAGAGGCCGGGCATGCCGCCGGGGATGGCTGCGACTTCCACCGCTTCCAGGACTTCGCGCGGCGCGGCGCCGAGAGTTAGGGCCCGTTCGCTGTGCAGTTTCACTCCGCGCGGACGATTGAGCGCGCAGCAGATGCCGACCATGATCAGCTCCTTGGTCTTGCGCGGCAGGGCGCCGTCGCGGCCGAAGGTGGCGTCGACGTAAATGCCTTTGAGCTTGTCGAAATACTCCGGGTCCATCTGGGCGATCAGATCGTAGGCTTTGTTCTGCGCGCCGAGGGAAGTTTTTTCGAAAGCGTCTTTTGCTTCGTTTGCCATGCTCATCTCCTGAAAAGTTCGGAAGGTTAAGATTCTCTCGCAAAGGCGCAAAGGCGCAAAGTTCGGAAAATTATTCTTTCTTACCTTGGCGTCTTTGCGCCTTTGCGAGAGGTAATCCGATTAGTCTTTCCTCGTGTTCTGGCTGATCACCACGTCGACCAAGGATGGGCCGTTTTGATCTAAGGCGCGTTTGAGCGCGGCTTCGATGGCGTCGGGGTGCTCTACTCGCTCTCCATGGATGCCGAAGGTTTCCGCCAGGCGAGCGAAATTAATCTCCGGCCCGGTGATTTCGGCGCCCATGTCGGCGGCGATTCTAATTCTTTCTTCCGATCCGCGGAATTGATTTTTTACCGCCATATAAGCTCGATTGTTAAAAACCACCACGGTCAACGGTATGCGATATTTCGCCAGGGTCCACAATCCTTGCAGGCCGAACATGGTGCTGCCGTCACCGAGACAGGCGACCACGCGCCGGTTGGGCGCGGCGAGCTTGGCGCCGATGGCGGCGCCAAGGCCCCAGCCCAAGTAGCCGCCGGATGAATTAGAAAAGTAATCCCGCCCCGGCGAAAACTGAAAATTCGACATCAGGAGATCTTTACTGGTCGGACTCTCGTTGACGATGAGCGCGTTCTTCTCAACGAGCCGGTCCATGGTGCGGGCCAGGCGCGCGGCGTTGATCGGCGTGCCGTCCCAGCCTTTGCTGACGCGGTTGTCGATTTCGTTTTCAGCTTGGTCTTTGGCTTTACGGATGGATTCCATGCGCGACAACTTGACCGCAGAGGACGGCGCCACCTTGGCGTAGTTCTCGATCAGCGCGTGCAGCGCGCTCTTGGCGTCGGCGACGATGCCGATATCGACGGCGAATACTTTGCCGATCTCCCAGGGATCTTCTTCGATGTGAATCACTTGGGTCGACGGTTTGATCACCGGCTCGGGAATGTAGCGGTACTCGCGGATCAAGCGGCAGCCGATGGCGACGATGACATCGGGCTCGCCCCACACCGGCAAATCGAAGGAGGGCTGGCGCTCGGCGATCTGAAAACTCTGCGGGTGGGTAGTCGGAAACGATAGAAACGAATAGCGCGGCTCCATCACCACCGGCGCGGCGACCAGCTCGGCGAACTTGATCAAGTCTTCCATGGCGCCGGCTTTGACGATGGCGCTGCCGGCGACGATCACTGGCCGTTTGGCATGGGCGAGCATTTTCGCCGCTTGCAGGAAGGCCTCGGGGTCGCCCGAGATGCGCGGCGAGACCCGCGAACGCGCGGTGTCGGGATTCTCTACGTTGATCGTTTCGCCGAGCAGATTGCTCGGCAGCGCCAAGTAGACCGGGCCGGCGGGGGGCGCCGCGGCGACCTTGAAGGCGCGGTTCAAATACTCCGGGATGCGGTCGGCGCGGTGGACTTCGGCGCTCCACTTGGTGAACTGCTTGGTCATCTCGACCAAATTTTTCCCTTCGGTGTGAGAGTCGCGGCCGTCGATGCGGGTGTCGACGTTGGTCGACGTGACGATCACCGGCGAGCGGTCGCGGTAGGCATCGTAGAGCGCGCCGACCGAATTCGCCGAACCCGGCAGCGTGCTCACCTGGGCCAGCTGCGGCCGGCCGGTGACCCGGGCATGGCCGTCGGCCATGGAGACCACGCAGGTCTCATGCATCGCCAGGATGAAACGAATCTTTTCCTGGTCGGCGATGGTGCCGATGAATTCCTGGCCACTGGTGCCGGGCAGACCGAAAATATACTCGACGCCATGGGCGGCGGCGACTTCCAAATAAGCCTGAGAGGCGATTTTTTCCACGGACATTAATTTACGCGCTCCTTCTAAGGTTCAAATCGTCCAAGCCGTCGCGGCACGGCCAATGGGCTCATCGATACAGCCCATCGATGTAGCCGCTATCATCCAATTCTTTTAACAGAGTCGTATTGATAAAGCGCTCCGGCGCCGCCTTGGCGGCTTCGGGCCGGTCTTTGGCCGCGAGGTCGAGCAAGGCTTTGACGCCTTTCACCGACGGATAGGGTTTGCGCGGGACGATTTTCGCCGCGAAATATTCCCAGGTGGCGGCCACCGCGTCGAGATTATCCGTGCGCATGTAGCGGGCGATGATCTTTTCGCTGTCGCGCCGTTGAGTTTTGAAATAGTGAATGCCCTCGACCAGGGCGCGCATCAGGCGCGCCGCGGCAGGTTTATTTTGCGTCAAGAATTTCTGGCTGCTCGCCATGCCGGTGATCAGAAACTCGCCGCCCAGCTCCGACATGTCGAGCAAGATATTCATGCCGTCTTTTTGCGCCATGGTGGTGATCGGCGGCAAGAGAATCGCGGCGTCGAGCTGGCCGGCCTTCATGGCTTCCAAGCGCGTCGACTGTTCGCCGAGTTGCAAGATCGTCACTTCGCGCGGATCGATTTTCAAATGATTGAGGGCGTAGCGCGCCGCGACATCGGGCGCCGCGCCGAAGCGGTTGACGCCGATGCGTTTGCCTCTGAGCTGGCTCGCCGTCGTGATGCTTTTCACCGTCACCAATTGAAACGCGAAGGTATTCACAATGCCCGCGGTCATGACCAGATCCGAGCCGGCGAGATTGCTGGCGACGATCGCCGGTCCGGCCATCGCCATCGCTTGGACTTCGCCGGCGACCATTGCGGCGGCCGCGGTGGGGCCGCCGGGGATGAAAACCAGATTCACATCCAAGCCATTTTTGCGAAACAGCCCGGCGTCTTTGGTGATCCAGATTGGCGCGTAGGCGCCGGCTTGAGCGCTGTAGCCGACGATCATTTTCTCGGTTCTCTCCTGGCCCTGAGCGGTAGATGCTACGACAGGCAGCAAGGCGATGAGAAGAAGTAAACGAGCTTGCATAGCGGGTCGATGGCAAAACTATTCAGCTTGCCACGGACGCTCGGACCTTAGCAGAAAGCGTCGGAGCGATCTAGCAATTCGGCGCCGTTTACCTGCTTGGCACTTGCTTAGGGATGCTGCTAATATGCCCAGCGATAATCGAATTTTCGCATAGGAACCCGGCGATGATTTCACCACAGGAAAATCAACTGCTCACGCAAACCGGCGCCGGCACGCCCTGCGGCGAGCTGCTACGCCGCTATTGGCAGCCAGTGGCGTTGTCGGAAGAACTGAAGACCGACGGCGCGCCGGTGGCGGTCACATTGATGGGCGAGGAGCTGGCGATCTTTCGCGATGACAAAGGCCGCGTCGGCGTGCTCGATGCCCACTGCTGCCATCGCGGCGCCGACTTGACCTATGGCCGGTTGGAAGATGGCGGGCTGCGCTGCATCTATCATGGCTGGCTTTACGACGTGAACGGCAAGATTCTCGATCAGCCGGGCGAAATCAATGGCGGCGAGCATCGCGATGCTTTTTGCCAACCGTCGTTTCCTTGCCGCGAGATTGGCGGCGTGATCTTCGCCTATATTGGACCAGGCGACCCGCCGTTGTTGCCCAACTATGAATTTCTCCAGGTGCCGGACGACCAGCGTTTCGTTTCCAAGATCCATCACTCGTGCAACTATCTCCAGTCCAACGAGGGCAATATCGATCCGGTGCATTTGTCGTTTTTGCACCGCAATCTCGAACTAAGCGAGACCGACAAGAAGCGGCGCGTCACCGGCAGCGTCAGTTCGCCCAACGCGCTATTCGGCGCCGATATCGCGCCGCGCATCGACGTCGAGCTGACCGACTTCGGTGTGCGAATATTTTCCATTCGCAACATCGAGGACGACAGGATTTATTTCCGCACGTCGAATTTCATCATGCCCAACTTCAGCACCTTCCCAGGGCAGACCGCGGCGGAGGGCTACTCGGTCAACTGGCATGTGCCGATCGACGACACCAGCCATTGGAAATTCGTCATCGTCTTCAGCCGCGAGCGCCCGCTCGACCGGGCGATGATGCTGCGCGGCCGTGACGAGCTGGCGGCGGATTATCGGATGACCAGGACCAAGGCGAACCGTTACTTGCAAGACCGGGCGTCGATGAAAGACCAATCCTTCAGCGGCATCGGCTACAACTTTCAAGCCCAAGACGCCTGCGTCATCGAAGGCGCCGGCGCGATCCAAGATCGGACCAAGGAACATCTGGTGAGCTCGGACAAGGCGATCGTGGCGGCGCGTAAGCTGTTACTCAAGGGTATTCAAGACGTTAAAGAAGGGCGCGACCCGCTCCATGTGGTGCGCGATCCCGCGGCGAACCAGTTCACTCATCTCGCGGTGATCTCCGAGGTGGCACCGAAGGCGGCGGATATCCGCGCCATCGTGCAGCGAAAGATCGCCGCGCAGCGCGGGGCAGTGTAGGGACTTCGCTGTGCTGGGCGATTCGCAATGCTAGAACTTTTCATTGGTGTCATCCCGAGCGCGAGCGAGGGATCTCGTCTTCAATGCGACTAGCCAAGACGAGATTCCTCGGCTGCACCTCGGAATGACAGATGAGGGAGAGAGCCTATCCACTTCGACCACCGTCGTTTCGAATAATGCGCAATTTCCAACCATGACTCTACTCGATTCCGCTATTTTCGGTCCGCTGTTCGGCGACGAGCAAGTCAACGAACTGTTCAGCGATCAAGCCTTTGTCGGCGCGCTGGTGCAGGTGGAAGTCGCTCTGGCGCGCGCCGAGGCGCGGGTGGGCATCATTCCAGCCGCGGCGGCGGAACAGATCGCTGGCGTGAAAGCCGACAAGATCGATATCGTGGCGCTGGCTCAGGGAACGGTTCGCTCCGGTTTTCCGATCATCGCTTTGGTGCAGGAGCTGCGTAGGCAGGTGAATGCCGAGGCGGCGCCGTACATTCATTGGGGCGCGACTACCCAAGACATCATGGACACGGCCACCGTGTTGCAGTTACGTGGGGCGATCGCATTACTGCGCCAACGCATCGGCGAGATTGCTCGCAGCTTGGCCGGGTTGGCGGATAAACATCGGGCCACGGTGCTCGCCGGCCGCACCCATAGCCAGCAGGCGCTGCCGATTACTTTCGGTCTGAAGGCGGCGGGCTGGTTGGCGCCGTTGCTGCGTCATGTCGAGCGTTTGGCTGAACTTGAACCGCGCTTGCTGGTGGTGCAGTTCGGCGGCGCGGCGGGAACTTTGGCGGCGCTGGGCGATCATGGCTTGGCGGTGATGCAGGGATTGGCCGATGAGTTGAAGCTTGGCGCGCCGGCGCTGCCCTGGCATGCGCAGCGCGACTGCTTGGTGGAATTTGGCGGCTGGTTGAGTTTGGTCACCGGTTCGCTCGCAAAAATCGCGCAGGATGTGATTCTCATGGCGCAGACCGAAGTGGGCGAGGTCGGCGAGTCGGCGGAACAAGGACGCGGCGGCAGCAGCACCATGCCGCAGAAGTCCAACCCGATTACCAGCGAATTGATCGTCGCCGCGGCGCGCATGAACGCGTCGCTGCTGGCGGCGCTGCACAACGGGCAGATTCACGAGCATGAGCGCGCCACCCACGGCTGGCAGGTGGAGTGGCTGACGCTGCCGCAGATGGTTCAGCTCACCGGCGGCGCGTTGAAGCATGGCGCCTATTTGACTAAGAATCTGCAAGTCGACGGGGCGGCGATGCGCGCCAATATTAACCGCGCGAATGATGTGATTCTCGCCGAAGCGGCGGTGTTCGCCATGGCAAAAGTTCTTCCGCGAGCGCAAGCCGAGGAGTTGGTCAAGAAGGCTTGCGCGGTCGCGGTGGTGGAAAACCGATCGCTCATCGACGTCGTTCGCGAGCTCGCCGGCGCCGCGGTTACGGCCATCGACTGGCAAGCTTTGGCCAGGCCGGAAAATTATCTCGGCGCGAGCCAGTCAATGATCGACCGAGTATTGGAGCAGGCAAAGAAATTATGACCACGGAACATTCATCGCCGACCACGTTGACCGATATGCTCAGCAGCCAGTCCAAGCGCTATCCGGATAAGCTGGCGCTGATTTTCAAGGACCGGCGCTGGAGTTATGGCGAGTTGCAAAGCGAAGTGGAGCGCGTCGCCAATGGCTTATTGCGCATGGGTGTGAAGAAAGGCGACCGCATCGCGTTCTTCTTGCCCAACTGCGGCGAGTTTCTCTTCGCGGTGTTCGCCGTCACCAAGATCGGCGCGGTGTTCGTGCCGCTCAATCCGCAGTACATCGCCGAGGAGGCCGAGTATGTTTTGCAACACTCCGAGGCTTCCATCGTGCTCACTTCACCGGAGCTGTTGCCGCTGATCGATTCGGTGCGCGGCAAGCTCGCCGATTTGAAGCAAGTGATCGTCACCGGCGCGGGCGAGTTCGCCGGCGCGCTGTCCTGGGACAAGTTTTTAGCCGGCGTGGCCGGCGCTGCGCCGAGCATTGCCCTCGACCCAGAGGATCTCGCGTCCATCACTTACACTTCCGGTACCACCGACCGGCCCAAGGGCGTAATGTTGTCGCAATACGCCTACGCCTTCGCACCGCGCATGCGCGCCCAGGGTTTGGGCTGGAACGAAAACGATCGCGTGCTCTGCGTGCTGCCGTTGTTTCACGTCAACGCGCTGTGCCACACCTGCATCGCCATGTTGTCGGTGGGCGGCAGCATCGTCTTGACGGAAAAATTCAGCGCGTCGCGCTTCTGGGACGAGGTGCGCGAGCATGGCGTGACCACGTCGAGCTTGATGCGGACGATCCCGCAGATCCTCCTCGCCCTGCCGGAAAAAGCCGACGACGGCGACAATCCGCTGCGCTTGATCGTGACCTTGCTGTCGCCGGAGATGCATTTGCGTTTCGAAGATCGCTTCAAACTCACCGGCGTGCCGTCCTACAGTCTGACGGAAGATATTTTGAGCGTCATCGGCCCGCAGAACATGCCCAAGGAAAAACTCGGCAGCTGCGGCGTCGTGTTGGCGCCGCAAGTGCACCGGGTGGCGATTCACGACGAGGAAGGCAAGGCGTTGCCGACCGGCAAAGCCGGCGAGATCGTCAAGCAGAGCCCGACGGTGATGCAAGGCTATTATAAAAATCCCGAAGCGACGGCGAAGGCTTTGAAGAACGGTTGGCTCTACACCGGCGATCTCGGCTATCTCGACGCCGACGGCTATCTCTACTTCGTCGACCGCGTGAAGGATATGGTCCGGCGCGGCGATGAAAACATTTCCTCGGAAGAAGTCGAGCGGATTTTGAATTCTCACCCGCAGGTGGCCGAGTCGGCGGTGATCGCCGTGCCCGATCTGATTCGCGGCGAGGAAGTAAAAGCTTACATCGTGCTCAAGTCCGGCGCGACGCCGAGCGGGGTGCCGGCGGAAAATATCTGGGACTTCTGCAAACCGCATCTGTCCGCCTACAAAGTGCCGCGCTATATTGAATACCGCGACGAACTGCCCAAGACGCCGAGTTCCAAGGTACAGAAGAATATTTTGCGCGATGAGAGCAAACAGGGCGGCGGCCAGGTGTTCGACCGGCTCGCCGGCCAATTAAAATAGTTTGCCGTTTGGGTCGTCTTCGATCGCTTCCGCGTAAACAATCTTCATTCCATCCATCTGCGCGAAGGGCGGCAGCTTATGTTCATGGCAGCCGTCCTCGCGGATATGCCGCACCGTCCAGCCGCGCACCAGAAAGGCGTCGGCGATCAGCTGGCGATGGCAGCGCCAGTGCACCGCTTCGGCGCACATGAACGCCAAGCGCTGCGTGGCCGCGCGAGCTTCCAGTTGGTTGACGATCGCCGCGAAGGTGGGCGTCAGCATGTAGTCGGCGTAGGCGCGAAAGGTGGCGACGCGCCATGCGTGGTTGGGCGAGTCGGGCGCGGCTTTGCGGAAGCCGCCCAAGTCCTGGCGCCAGGTGTAGGCGATGGCGTTGTTTTGCAGCGATGCGGTGAGGGCTTCGCGGTTGAAGTGCGGGTGGCGCCGCGACATCGGCCAGCGGCGCACGTCGATGAGATGCTCGACGCGGTGGGCTTGCAATAGTTCGATCAACTCTTCAATCGTGCGCGTCGAATGGCCGATGGTGTGGACGATTCGTTCGCCGTCGCAGTTCATGATTAGCTCGCCACGCTCGTGTTCCAAACGTTCCAGTGGTTGCAAAGGTTCCAAACTGATTCGGCGTCTTGCGATTGGAACGATTGGAACAGCTGGAACGACTGGAACCGCCGTCGTAGACGGCGTCGTTGAATGCTATCATCGGCCCATGTGGCATTCGATCCCGCTGACGCTATTTTGGTTCACTTACTTCGGTTCCCTCGGCATCTTTTATCCCTACTTCACGCTCTATCTGCGCGAGAACGCCGGGCTCTCCGGCACCCAAGTTGGATTCGTCCTGGCGATCTCGCCGTTGATCGGTATGATTTCCCAACCGTTTTGGGGCCAGGTCGCCGACCGCACCGGCGCGCGCACGCGGGTGTTGGCGTTTCTCACATTGGGCACGGCGCTGGGCTATCTCGGCCTCGGCTACGCCGAGGGATTCCCCGCCATCGTCATCGCCACCTCGGCGCTCGCCTTGGCCGGCACGGCGGTGTTTCCGCTGATGACGTCGGTGAGTCTGGCGATCCTGCGCGATGCCGGGCGCCACGCCTTTGGCCGGGTGCGTGCTTGGGGCACCGTCGGTTACTTTATTCTCGTCCTGATCTTGCCCTGGGCGCTGGCGTCGCTGCCGCTGTTCAACCATGCGGGTGCCGGCACCAACGTTTCGCAGCCGGCGTTGGGTTTGATGTTTCCCATGACGGCGATTTTGGTGTTGGTCTCGGCGCTGATCGCGTTCATGTTACCCAAGAAAGGCGCGGTGGGTTTGCGCGCGGCGCGCGGCGATTGGCGCGAGCTACTGCACAATCGCGCGTTCCTGCGCTTTCTTGGCTTTTCTTTGCTCGCCCATTTTCTCATGCATGGACCGATGTGGCTGTTCCCGATTTTCATTCGCGGCCGCGGCGGCGACTTGGCGATGATTCGCAATATGTGGATTCTCATGCTGATCGTCGAGATCCCGCTGGTGTTGTCCACTGGCAGCGGCCTCAAACGGCTGGGCGCGCGCGGCATGCTCACCGTCGGCGTTACCGTCGGCGGCCTGCGCTGGATACTTTCGGCGCTGATCACCGAGCCGACGCTTCTGTTCGCCGTGCAAGCGCTCCATGGCGTGATGGTGGTCGGTTTGAATCTAGGCAGTCCGCTTTATCTCGACGCCGTGGCGCCGGCGAAATTGCGCTCGACGGCCCAGGGAATTCAATCCATGGTCGCCAGCGGCTTGGCCGGCATTCTCTCCAACTTGACCGCCGGTTGGTTGGTCGATCGTAGCGGTACCGACATGCTGTTTCTTTTGTGCGGTATCGGTTCGCTGACGCTGGGGGTTCTGAGCGTGTGGATGTTGCCGAAGGTAGAGCGGCGCGATGAAGCAGTGCCGCAGCCGGCGCTGGCCGGTGAAACGCTAACCTAGCGCGGCAGGCCGGTGTCTTCCTTGACGCCGAGCATGAGATTCAAATTCTGTATCGCCACGCCGGCGGCGCCTTTGCCGAGATTGTCGAGTCGCGCCGTCAAAATCACATGGCCGGATTGATGGGGCAGGATGCGCAGAGAAATGCGATTGGTGTCGTTGAACTCCTGGGGATCGAAGCTCGATTCGTCCGCTTCGCCGGCGTCGGTGAGCGGCTCGACTTTGATAAACAATTCTTTGTCGTAACGCGCGGCCAACGCTTCCCACATCGCTTTTGCCGACGCGGTTTTGGGCAGGGCTTTGGCGGGAATCATGATCTGCACCCGCATGCCGCAGCGAAACGGGCCGACGTTGGGAAGAAATTGCGGTTCCGTATTCAGCGCGCCATGGCGCATGATCTCCGGGATATGTTTGTGCAGCTTGCCAATGCTGTAGGGCGCTTCATGGGGCAAGTTGACCAGTCCGCCCTGGGGATTTTCCCAGCGTTCGATCAAAGCGCGGCCGCCGCCGGAGTAGCCCGATAGGGCGTGGATCGACAGCGCCGTGTCCGGCGCGATCAGCCCAGCATCGACCAACGGCCGGGTGAGCAAAATCACCGCGGACGCGTAGCAGCCAGGATTGGCCACGCGCTTGGCTTTGGCGATTTGGTCTCGCTGGCCGGCGACCAGTTCCGGCAGGCCATAAACCCAGCCATCCGCCACCCGATGCGCCGTGCTGGCGTCAAGTATCCGCACCGGCGCGTCGGCGAGCCAAGCCGCAGCTTCCTTGGCCGCGTCGTCAGGCAGACAGAGCAGCACGATCGCCGCGTCTTGCAGCGCCTGCTTGCGCGCCACCGGATCTTTGCGCAGCGCTTCCGGCAGGGTGATAACTTCGACATCGCGCCGTCCGGCGAGCCATTCGCGGATTCTCAGCGCCGTGGTGCCGGCTTGGCCGTCGATATAAATTTTCGCTGCCATGGATTTTTCGCTCGAATGATTCGTAGCGAATATTACGACGATTTGTCGCGCTTAGCAAAAGCGCGCCGTGCCGGCGCAGCGTTGTTTCATCGCGCCGGGAATCGTTATACCAGTAGTTCCGCGATGGTGCGATTTTCAGTTCGAGGAGACGCATGCAGACGGTGCTGACCAAAGGGGAATCCTTTCTCGACAGAGTTCTCATCTTATTCGTCACCGCGGGCTACGCCGGATTTTCCCGGTTGGCGCCGGGGACGGTGGGCAGTCTGGTTGGGTTGCTGCTGTATTTGCCGCTGGCGTCGAGCCCCGCCCTGGTGCCGCCATTGGCCGCGGTTGCAATGTTCTTTCTTGGCGTATTCGCCTCAAGCCATGTGGCGAACATTTGGCGCGTCAAAGATCCCCAGGCGATCGTCATCGACGAGATTGTCGGCATGTGGATCGCCTTGCTCTGGCTTCCCTTCGAGATGGTCTATTTTGCCGGAGCCTTCCTGGCGTTTCGGCTATTCGATATTTTCAAACCGTTTCCGGCGCGCCAGGCGGAAGGTTTGCCAGCTGGCTGGGGGATCATGGTCGACGATGTGGTGGCCGGTGTCTATGCCAATTTGGCAATTCATGGTTTGGTCTATTTACGTTGGTTCTTCACTTCCTAGAGTTCGCCCCGATCGCAACCTGCTAGGCGCGCAATAATTCCCATTTCTTACTGAGCTGGCGGAAGGTAATGCCGGCCAGCGAAAAGAGGCCGATCAATCCCCACAGCAGCGGCTCGTAGGTCTGCCAGCGGTCGTAGATCATGCCGGCGATCACCGGGCCGGCGACGCCGCCCCACATGTAGAAAAAACTCATGTAGCCGCGAATCTTGGCGAAGTGTTTGCGGCCGAAGAAATCGCCGACCACCGCCCAGCCGACGGCGTAGGTGGCTTCGACGCAGGTAAACAAGACGGTGAACAGCCAGAGCGCCCACATGGCGCTGCTGAACAGCGGCAGCAACATGCCGACGGCGGCGACGAACAGGATGGTCGACACCAGGCGCGGCTTGTTCATGCGGTCGGCGAACCAGCCGAAGGCGAGCGTGCTGACCAAACCGAGAAAGGCGAAGGAGCTCAGCAAAAACGCCGCCTGCGCTTGGCTCATGCCTTTCCACACCATCATCGGCACGAAGTGGGTCGAGATGCCGTGATAGGCCATGTTGCGGATGGCGTTGCCGAACACCAGGGTCCAGAAGGTGAACGAGCGAAAGGCGTCGCCGGCGCTGACATCGACGTCGCGGATGGCGCTGGCTTCTGGATGATCTTGGCTCGATGGTGAAATTTCTTTCGGCGCGTCGCCGTCCGGCGCTAGGCCCATGCTCTCGGGCGAGCGGCGGATCGCCAGGCAAATGGGTATGCCGCAGAGGAGAAACATCACGCCGGAGAAAATCGCGCCCGAGCGCCAGCCCCAGTTGAGCACGATGGCGCTCAGGATCGGCGCGATCAGCACGCCGCCGAGGCTGAAGGCGGCGCTGTTGATGGTGATGGCGCGGGCGCGTTGGCGGATGAACCAACTATTGACCAAAACGATCGGCGCGTGCATGAAGCCGCCCGAGTGGGCCAGTGAAATCATGCCGAGGTAGACGATCAAGAAGGTCGCGTAGCTGTCGACCATGGCGAACAGTAGGTAGCCCACGCCCATCAAGACCACTGCCGTGAGCATCACCGGGCGCGGCCCGTAGCGGTCGAGGATATGGCCCAATAGCGGCCCTTCGACGGCGCCCTCGGCGCGCGCCAGGGAAAACGCCAGAGAGGTGGCGGTGCGGCTCAAGTTGAGATCCTGGCTCAAGGGCAGAAAAAATATCGTGAAGCCGAAGCTATGGAGACCGCTGCCCAGCGCGCGGATGGCGGCGGAGACCGCCACCATGCGCCAGCCGTAGAACAGTCCGGAGAAGTTTTTCAACATGGTTGGGTGGATCCAGGGTGGGTACTTTTGGCAGCAGTGTAACAGCCGGTGAAATGGCACAAGCCGCGGCATCGAGCCGGCGCGGCTCAGGTCAATCGATCACCCGCAACGCCAACCCTTTGAGATACTCGCCTTCGGGGTGATGCAGGCTGACCGGGTGGTCGATGGGATGGCCCAGCTGTTTGACGATGGTGACTTTTCTCCCGGCGTCGACGGCGGCGCCGAAGACGACTTTTTGAAACAGCTCGCGCGGCAAGTGCTGCGAGCAGGAAAATGTTAACAGCAGGCCGCCGGGGTTGAGCAGCTTGAGGGCGTGCAGGTTGAGATATTTATAACCGCCGGTGGCGGCGTCCATATCGCCGCGCCGGTGCGCCAACGATGGCGGGTCCAGGACGATGACGTCGAACTTGCTGTCGGTTTCCTTCAAGTACGCAAACGCATCGCCTTTGATCACTTCGCCAGCGGCGTCGGCGTAGCCGTTCAATTCGAGATTTTTCTCGGCGAGCTCTAAGGCTGGCAGGGACGAATCGAAGGTGACCACTTCCCTGGCGCCGCCGGCATAGGCGTAGACCGAAAAGCCGCCGGTGTAGGCGAAGCAGTTGAGCACCGACTTGCCGCGGGTCAGGGTCGAGAGAAACTGCCGGCTATCGCGCTGATCGAGGAAGAAGCCGGTTTTTTGCCCGCGCCGGAGGTCGACGAGAAATTTTTGCCGGTTCTCTTCAATGGCGATGGTTTCCGGCGGCGCGTCGCCGGTGAGCACGCCGAGTGACGCTGCGAGTCCCTCTTCCTCGCGCACTCGCCCTTCGCTGCGCTCGAAGATGCCCTTCATGGGCACCAGCGCAGACAGCGCGGCGACGATCTCAGCTTTGAACGATTCCATGCCGGCGGTATAAAACTGGCAGACGCAATAATCGCCGTAGCGGTCGACGATCAGCCCTGGCAGAAAATCGCCCTCGCCATTGACCAGCCGATAGCCGTTATTCGCGGCGCCCAATTGTTCGCTGCGAAAGGCCAGCGCGTGGGACAGCCGCGCGGCGAAGAAGCTTTGATCGATGGTCTCTTTTTTCCAAGTGAGCAGACGCACGCGGAGCTGCGACTTGGGATTGTAAAGGCCGCGCGCCAGCCAGTTTTTCTTACTGTCGAAGACATCGGCGACATCGACGCTCTGATCGTCGCCCTCGCAGCGCTCGATGGCGCCGGAAAAGATCCATGGATGGCCGCGCCGAATCGGCGCGTCGCGGGTCGGTTTGAGATAGAGGTTTAGCAAAATAACCAAGGCGTGAGGCATGAGGCATGAGGCATGAGGGGCGGAACTCACGCCTCATGCCTCATGCCTTTATCCTATTCCTTTCTTACGAACGTTCCGCTCTTGCCGCCGCTCTTTTGCACCAGGCGGATGTCGCCGATGATCATTTCGCGGTCCACTGCTTTGCACATGTCGTAGATGGTCAGTCCGGCCACCGCGACGGCGGTCATGGCTTCCATCTCGACGCCGGTTTTGCCGCTGACGCGCACCGCGGCTTCGATCTCGACGCGGGCCGGTTTTTGGCGGGGCGTGAGCTCGATTTTCACCGAGGTGATGTTGAGCGGATGGCACATGGGGATGAGCTCGGAGGTTTTTTTCGCCGCCATGATGCCGGCCACCCGGGCGACCGAGAAGACATCGCCTTTCTCGATTTTCTTGCCCTGGATCAAGGCCAGGGTTTTCGGCTGCATGCGAATGGCGCCCCGGGCGGTGGCGATGCGGCTGGTGATTTCCTTTTCGCTGACGTCGACCATGCGCGCGCGCCCTTGTTCGTCCAGGTGACTGAGTTGTGCCATGCTTTCTTTCTCCCTCGAAAAATTTATGTTACAGAACTCGGATGGATAAGCAAAGTCACTACCGTGTAATCATTCTCGGCTCCGGCGCCGCCGGGCTCACCGCGGCGATCTACAGCGCGCGCGCCAATCTCCAACCGCTGGTCATCGAAGGCTCGCAACCGGGCGGTCAATTGACCATCACTACCGACGTGGAAAATTTCCCCGGCTTCCCCAAGGGTATCATGGGACCGGAACTGATGGAGGAGTTCAAAAAACAGGCGCTGCGCTTCGGCACCGAGACGTTTTTCGGCGAAGTCACAGCCGTTGATATGAAGCAGCGGCCATTCAAAGTCACCGTCAGCAAAGAAGTCTACACCTGCGATACGTTGATCGTCGCCACCGGCGCGACGGCGAAGCTGCTTGGCCTGGAATCCGAAATGAAACTGATGGGTCATGGCGTGTCGGCGTGCGCTACCTGTGATGGCTTTTTCTTCAAAGACAAGGAATTAGTCGTCGTCGGCGGCGGCGATACCGCGATGGAAGAGGCGACCTTTCTCACCAAGTTCGCCAGCAAAGTGACGGTGGTGCACCGGCGCGACAAACTGCGCGCCTCGAAGATCATGCAAGAGCGCGCCGAGAAGAATGCGAAAATATCTTTCGTTTGGGACACCGCGGTGGAAGATGTCTATGGCGATGCCAAAGCCGGCGGCGTCACCGGCGTTAAATTCAAAAATCTAAAAACCGGCAAGACTTCCGACTTCAAGTGCGACGGCCTGTTCATCGCCATCGGCCATGAGCCCAACTCCAAACTGTTCGTCGGCCAGTTGGACCTCGACCCCACCGGCTACATCCTCACCCACGACGGCGCCAAGACCAACATCGCCGGCGTGTTTGCCTGCGGCGATGTCCAAGACCACGTCTACCGCCAAGCGATCACCGCCGCCGGTAGCGGCTGCATGGCGGCCATCGATGCGGAAAGGTTTTTGGAGAATCAGGAAGGGTGAGCTGGTTTTCGATTGGCTAACATTTAGTCGGCTGGGCGATCACAAGACTTCGATAAACTCTTCAGCCGAGACTTCGGCCTGGCGCAGGACACCCGCCAAGGTTCCGACTCTTACCTCATCGTGCATCGGCACAACACAACCCTTTGATCCACGGCGCATAATCACATGGCTGCCGGACTGGCGAATCTTCTCAAAGCCTAGTCGTGTGAGTGCGCTGACGATCTCGGTTCCTGAAATGCGCGGAAGTTTAGGCATGCGCTGGGATTGTAAAAGTGGTGACAACCGGGTGGCCGGTTACAGCCAATGGGAATTCGGACAAATAGAGCGTCGTCGCTTCTTTTAGATTTGCGAGCGCTGCCTCAATGGTTTCACCCTGGGTGGTCGTGCCGGTTTCCGGATTGAACGCGATATAGCCGCCTTCTTCGGCGGGTGTAAGAACTGCTGTGAGATCCATAATGTCCTCCATTGAGAAGCGCTTAGTCATTGTCGCGCATTTTTCGCACCGGCGCCAACGGTTGATTCGGACCTGCAAGGTCGCGGTCCTCAAGATGTATTTATTCGATCGGGCAGCTGGCCCACAAGCCCAGCGAGTTGGCGCGGGCGGTGCGCTCCAACTGGCGAAATTCTACAAGATGGCTGAACGGGAATCGAGTATAGGCGTGGGCGTAGCCCTGGCGGATCAGTTCGCGGTTGAGCATGCGGCCGTCGTCGAGGTAGGCGTAGGCGAGGGTGCGGCCGTAGCGGTCTTTGTGGCCGCGCTTGGCGTTGGTGGAGTCCAGAGCTAGTCGGACGGTCTTGCCTTCAACGGCATCGCGGGTGAATCGCTTGGCGTCGTTGCCGAAACACTGGACGGTTTTTTCCGGATGGACGGTTTCCGGGGTGTCGACGCCGATCAGACGGACTTTTTCGTTCGGGTATACAACAATTGTGTCGCCGTCGACGACACGTTTGACTTTTCTTAGTTCGCCGGCTTGAGCTCCAGAATCCTCTAATAACGGTGCTGGTGTGCCAGCAACAGCTGTCTGACGGGCGGCAAAACTGACGCTCGATATCGCACCGACTAACAGAACCAACGCATAGAGCTGCTTCAACCTCACAATCACTCTACAGAGCAAGAGCAGTGCCCTGATAAATGACCGGAGGATGCTGGCGTGACCGAGCTAGTTTTCTAACTTCTTGAGTTCCGCCAGGAGGAATTCCCGGCTGGGGATTTCTTTGCCGTCGTTGAAGCGCATGAGATAGGGTTTGCCGGAGGTGTCGGACTTGGTGGCGACTTTGTCGATGAAGTCGCGCGCGGTTTTGACCTCAGCTTTGTTGGCGTCCCACTTGCCGCGCAGAAAGCGCACCGCGGTGGCGGGCTCGTAGATGGAGCCGTTGCGGACGAATTTGGCATCCTTCAGTTCGCCGACATATTTGATCAACGATTCGATCTTTTGCTTCTCGGCGGCGGGCAACGCTTGGGCGTGACCAAAGGATGGCGCTACCAGAAAAAATAGCAGTGCAAACGTTATCGTTATGCGCTCAGTAAGTTGCTGAGTGAGTGACCGGAAGCTTTGCTTCCCCCTTTGGAAAAGGGGGAGTGAGGGGGATTTGGCTGTGCGGCGCTGGGAAAATCCCCCCTGGCCCCCCTTTTTCAAAGAGGGGGATGAAAAGAGTGGCTGCCGCGAAAGAGTTTCTCTCATCGCGAACTGGTTTTGAGTCATGGCGTAGCTTAGACGTTCGCCGAGGGGAAACCTTGCGGGCGGCCAATCGCGGCTACTTGCCGCCCTTGCGGATCATCTCCACCACCTGGTCGGTAGTCCGTACCCTGGCCAAACGCGGGAAGACTGTGTCCATCAGCGCTTTCATGGAGTCGTCGTGGGTATTGCTGCACGCGTCGCGGGCGATGACGATATTGTAATCGTGGTCGCGGGCCGAGTAGACCGTGGAGGCGACGCCGACATCGACGGCGCCGCCGGAGATGATGATGGTGTCGATGGCGCGGGAGCGCAGCGCCAGGTCGAAGTAGGTTTGGTGAAAGGTGCTCCAGCGGTATTTGGG
The DNA here is from genome assembly GCA_945889495.1 of Syntrophobacter sp. SbD2. Lineage (GTDB taxonomy): Bacteria > Desulfobacterota > Binatia > UBA9968 > UBA9968 > DP-20. The sequence goes on from CAMDBU010000079.1 coordinate 26,628, forward strand.
AATGATGTAGTCCTGTGGCTGCGGCGCGATCTCATCGAGAACTTTTTGCTCGCGCGAGCCTTCGGTGGCGCCGTGAACCGTCGGGTTGCAATCGTCGTTGGGCCAAGGGCGTAGCCGCATGTCTGTGTCGGTGATCGCCGTGTAGCGGCTGTGGCCGTCGGTTCGATGATTAGCCATGGCGTAGTAAATGAGAATGCCATGCTGGCGCGCCGCGTTCATCAGTGTGACGGCGTTGTCGACCACTGGTTTCAGGGCTTTTTGTTTTTCCTCGGGGATGCCGTGGAAATAGACGTTGAGCATGTCGAAGAAGAGTAGGGCGGTTTTTTTGTTGTCTAAGTGATGGACGTTCATTGGTGTTCCTCCATATTATTTAATCAGATTAACCTGGATTCCCGCCTACGCGGGAATGACGGATGGGAAGGGAAATCTCCCACCAGTTTTTGTTTAGGTCGCAGAGCATAAATGACTTTCCGTCTTCGCTGTCCTGGATATCACCGATTTCGGTGATAGCAAAGTCTTCGCGCCGGGTCCATAATCCGTCGATAAGCAGCAGCACGTTTAACCCGACAACCGGTGCAGCGCTCAATCAGCGGGCGCTAGCCGGGCGACGCAACCTCTGTGCTACCGATCAGCTCGATCGACTTGTTTCAGTACCTCTCAATCGCTATCCAAACGCGT
>CAMDBU010000080.1 GCA_945889495.1 Syntrophobacter sp. SbD2
ATTATCGGATTGATCAACCTGACCTACAACATGTTTCGGTTCGAGCAGCTAGAGCGCTTTGGTGTAAGAAGCTAGGGAGAGGCCAGCAAGGACATCCAAACTCCTAATCCGAGAGTGAAGATGTGGCAAAACGACGGGGAACGAGGCTAACCGAGCGTCAAAATAGATCGCTTGCCGCCCCAGGACGGGCATCTGGTTATTTTGTGAAGGAAAATATTGTGCAAACAGTAACTACAATTTCAAGGGTGAGTTTTTAGAGGTTCCCTCAAGGTAAAGTCGGCCAACACCGGGTCGCTGGAAAAACTGTTGGGCGAGATTCGCTCGGTGGAAGGGGTGACGCGCACGGTCACCAACGTCGTGCTGTCGACCGCCAAGGAAAGCCAGGCCCTCGATCTCGATAGCGGTTTGGTGGAGAGCGCGGCGGTAAAAAAGAAATAGCCCACAGCCTGTGCCGGACCGTTACGAGCAAAGTATTTTAAGTCGGGAATTGAAGTCAGAAGGGTAGCCCCATGAGTCTTACAGGATTGCCGGAAAAACAAGGCCTCTACGATCCGCGCTTCGAGCATGATGCTTGCGGCGTCGGTTTCGTCGTCAATATCAAGGGCGCCAAGTCCCATGAGATCGTCGAGCAGGCGCTCACGGTATTGGAGAACCTCGATCATCGCGGCGCCTGTGGCTGCGAAGAGAACACCGGCGACGGCGCGGGTATTTTAATGCAAGTGCCGCATGTTTTTCTCAAAGAGTCCTGTGCCGGATTGGGCTTCCAATTGCCGGAGCCGGGGGATTATGGCGTCGGCATGATTTTCCTGCCCGACCAGCGCGAACAACGCCATCAGTTCGAAAAGATCATCGAGTCGATCGTCAAGGAAGAGGGGCAGCAATGTCTCGGTTGGCGCAAGGTACCCACCGATAATCTTTACCTCGGCGACACCGCCAAGGCGAGCGAACCGTTTGTGCGTCAAGTGTTCATCGGCCGCAACCCGGACATCAAGGACGATCTCGCCTTTGAGCGCAAACTGTACGTGATTCGGCGCCGCGCCGAGAATGCGATCCGCTACGCTGGCTTGCCGGGCGGCGATCAATTTTACATTCCGAGTCTGTCGAGCCGGACCTTGATCTACAAAGGCATGCTGACGCCGCGCCAGGTGTCGACCTTTTATCCCGATCTCACCGATCCGCAGATCGAGTCGGCGATTGCGCTGGTGCACTCGCGTTTCAGCACCAACACATTTCCGAGTTGGGGGCGGGCGCATCCTTATCGCTATTTGATCCACAATGGTGAGATCAATACCCTGCGCGGCAACGAGAACTGGATGCACGCGCGCCAGGGCATGGTGGCCTCGGAGCTGTTCGGCGACGATTTGAAAAAACTCTTTCCGATCATCCAGGAAGACGGCAGCGACTCGACCAAGTTCGACAACTGTCTGGAGTTCCTGGCCTTGAGCGGCCGGTCGTTGCCCCATGCGGTGATGATGATGATCCCGGAACCCTGGGAGAATCACAAGAGCATGGACGCCAAGAAGCGCGCCTTCTACGATTTTCACAGCTGTCTAATGGAACCCTGGGACGGCCCGGCGTCGATCGCTTTCACCGACGGCACGGTGGTCGGCGCGGTGCTCGATCGTAACGGCCTGCGGCCTTCGCGTTACTATGTCACCAAGGATGATCTCGTCATCATGGCGTCGGAAGTGGGCGTGCTCGACGTGCCGCCGGAGCGGGTGTTGGAAAAGCGTCGCCTACAGCCGGGGCGGATGTTCTTGGTCGACACTAGCGAAGGGCGCATCATCAGCGACGAAGAGATCAAGCAGCAGATGGCCGCGGCCGAGCCCTACGGCGATTGGCTGAAAAATAATTTGGTCCGCTTCAACGACCTGCCGGAAGTGAAAGATAAGGAGCCGCCGGTGGACCACGCGGCGACGCTGCAACGCTTGCAGACCTTCGGTTACAACTTCGAAGATCTGCGGGTCAATATTGGCCCCATGGCGCAGAACAGTATTCAGCCGGTGGGCTCCATGGGCACCGACACGCCGCTGGCGGTTTTGTCGGACAAGCCGCAGCTGCTTTATAACTATTTCAAAGAGCTGTTCGCCCAGGTGACTAATCCGCCCATCGATCCGATTCGCGAGGAATTGATCACATCCACGACCTTGACCATCGGCAGCGAGGGCAATCTGGTCAACCCCGGGCCGCAGAGTTGCCGGCAGCTTCGTTTACCGGAGCCGATCTTAAAAAATGCCGACCTGGAAAAACTCCGCGCCATCGACTTGCCGGGCATTAAATCGATTACTCTGCCGATCCTGTTCAACCCCAATGAGGGCAAGGCGGGCCTGGAGCGCGCCCTTGATGAACTGTGCAAAGCCGCCGATGCGGCGATTGTCAGCGGCGTGACGATTCTGATTCTCTCCGACAAAGGCGTCGATCGCGGCCATGCGCCGATTCCGGCACTGCTCGCCACCGCCGGTTTGCATCATCATCTGATCCGCGCCGGCACGCGCACCCGGGTCGGTTTGGTGTTGGAGTCCGGCGAGCCGCGCGAAGTGCATCATTTCTGTTTGCTGTTGGGCTACGGCGCTCAGGCGATCAATCCCTATCTGGTCTACGAATGTCTGAACGACATGATTCATGAGGGGCTGCTGCCGAACATCAGCTACCATGACGCAGTCAAGGGCTACGATAAAGCCTGCTACAAGGGCGTGGTCAAAGTGATGGCCAAGATGGGCATTTCGACGATCAAATCCTACTGCGGCGCGCAGATTTTTGAAGCGGTGGGGCTGGGCAAAGAGCTGATCGACAAATATTTCACCTGGACGCCGTCGCGGGTCGGCGGCATCGGTCTCGAAGATGTCGCGCGCGAAGCACAAGAGCAACATGCGCGGGCCTATCCGACCTATCCGCTCAACGGCCATACGCTGGAAGTCTACGGTCAGTATCAGTACCGCAAGGATGGCGAGCTCCATTTGTTCAATCCGCGGACGATTCATTTGCTGCAAAAGGCGGCGCGCAGTAACGACTACCGGACGTTCAAGGAATACACCAAGCTGATCGACGATCAGTCCGAGCGCATCGCCACGCTGCGCGGCCTGATGGCGTTCAAGTATGGCGACAAGCCGGTTTCCCTTGATGAAGTGGAACCGGTGGACGAGATCGTCAAACGGTTCAAGACCGGCGCCATGTCCTACGGGTCGATCAGCAAGGAGGCCCATGAAGCCCTTGCGATCGCCATGAACCGCATCGGCGGCAAGAGCAACACCGGTGAAGGCGGCGAAGATCCGGCGCGCTATGTGCTTGAAGCCAACGGCGATTCGAAAAATAGCGCGATCAAGCAGGTGGCCTCCGGTCGCTTCGGTGTGACCAGTTACTATCTCACCCAAGCCAAGGAGTTGCAGATCAAGATGGCCCAGGGCGCCAAGCCCGGCGAGGGCGGTGAGTTGCCGGGCAGAAAAGTTTATCCGTGGATCGCCAAGGTGCGCCACTCGACGCCGGGGGTCGGTTTGATCTCGCCGCCGCCGCACCATGATATTTATTCCATCGAGGATTTGGCCCAGCTGATTCACGATCTGAAAAATGCCAACCATCATGCGCGCATCAGCGTCAAGCTGGTTTCGGAAGTGGGCGTCGGCACCATCGCCGCGGGTGTGGCTAAGGGCCATGCCGATGTGGTTTTGATCAGTGGCCATGATGGCGGCACCGGTGCATCGCCGCAAACCAGTATCAAGCATGCTGGCTTGCCATGGGAATTGGGTCTCGCCGAGACGCACCAGACTTTGGTGCTCAATAATCTGCGCAGCCGCATCGCCGTCGAGACCGATGGCCAGTTGAAAACCGGCCGCGATGTGGTGATCGCAGCGCTACTCGGCGCCGAGGAGTTCGGCTTCGCGACCACCGCGCTGGTGACTTTGGGCTGCATCATGATGCGCGTCTGCCACCTCGACACCTGCCCGGTGGGCGTGGCGACGCAAAATCCCGAGCTGCGCGCGAAATTCGCCGGCGATCCGCAATCGGTCGTCAACTTCATGCGCTTCATCGCCCAGGAAATGCGCGAGCATATGGCCGAGTTGGGCTTTCGGACGATTAACGAAATGGTCGGCCGTTGCGATCGCATCGAGATGCGCCGGGCGGTTGCCCATTTGAAAGCCCAGGGCATGGACTATTCGGCGATTCTCTACCAGCCCAAGGCTGGGCCAGAGGTTGGCCGCTATTGTCAGATCCCGCAAAATCACGGCTTGGAAAATGCGCTCGATAATCAGGTGCTGCTCGATCTGGCGGCGCCGGCTTTAGAGCGCAAGGAAAAGGTCAAGGCCAAGCTCGACATCCACAACACCAACCGGGTGGTCGGCACGATACTGGGCAGCGAAGTGACGCGCCGTCACGGGCCACAGGGTTTGCCGGAAGACACGATTCATTTTCATTTTCAGGGTTCGGCTGGACAAAGCTTCGGCGCCTTCATTCCGCCGGGACTTACCCTTGAGCTCGAAGGCGACGCCAACGATTATTTCGGCAAAGGTTTGTCCGGCGGCAAACTGGTGCTCTATCCGCCGGAAGGTTCGACCTTCAGGCCGGAAGAAAACATCATCGTCGGCAACGTCGCGTTCTACGGCGCGACCAATGGCGAGGCTTACATTCGCGGTATGGCGGGGGAGCGTTTCTGCGTACGCAACAGCGGCGCGCGCGCGGTGGTCGAAGGGGTCGGCGATCATGCTTGTGAGTACATGACTGGCGGACGGCTAGTTGTGATTGGAAAAACTGGCCGCAACTTCGCCGCCGGCATGTCCGGCGGCATCGCCTACGTGCTCGACGAAGATGGCACGATGAAGAATCGCTGCAATCTCGAAACCGTGAGTTTAGAAACCCTCGATCAGCGCGACATGCAAGAAGTAGAAGAGCTGCTCAAGCGCCATGCGGTTTACACCCACAGCGCGCGCGCCTGGCAGCTCCTGGCGCTGTGGTCCGAGACCGCGCCCAAGTTCGTCAAAGTCATGCCGAAGGATTACCGGCGCGTGGTCGAGGCGCTCGAAGCGGCCGAGGCGCGCGGGCTGGTGGGCGACGATGCGCTGATGGCGGCCTTCGAAGCTAACAAGAACGATGCCTCGCGGGTGAGCGGTAACTAATTAGTTGCCAGTGGTCAGTTGTCAGTTTCTTGAGTGTTTCGGCGCCGCTGTACGTAATGCGCAGTGACGATGGTTTGATCGGTATCGTTGAGAGAAAGAGAAGACTACGAGATGGGTAAACCGACTGGGTTCATGGAGATCGCGCGCGAGCTGCCGCAGGATCGTTCGCCGCTGGAGCGGGTCAAGGACTGGAACGAATTTCACGAGCATTTCGCCGAGGCGAAGTTGCAACAGCAGGGCGCGCGCTGCATGGACTGCGGCATTCCGTTTTGCCACACCAGCCAGCTGATTAGTGGCATGGCGTCGGGCTGTCCGATCAATAATTTGATTCCCGAGTGGAACGATCTGGTCTATCGCGGTCTGTGGCAGGAAGCGCTTCATCGCTTGCACAAGACCAACAACTTTCCGGAATTCACCGGCCGGGTTTGCCCGGCGCCCTGCGAAGGCTCTTGCGTGTTGGGGCTGAACGAACTGCCGGTGACGATCAAAAATATTGAGGCGGCGATCATCGACAACGGCTTTCTCCAAGGCTGGGTCAATGCCGAGCCGCCGGCAAAACGCACCGGTAAAAATGTCGCGGTGATCGGCTCCGGGCCGTCCGGTCTCGCCTGCGCGGCGCAGCTCAATCGCGCCGGCCACCAAGTGACCGTATACGAGCGCGCCGATCGCATCGGCGGCCTGCTCATGTACGGCATCCCGAACATGAAGCTCGACAAAAAAATCGTCCAGCGGCGCGTCGATCTGATGGCCGCCGAGGGCGTCAAGTTCGTCGTCAACGCCAACATCGGCACGGATGTTTCGGCGGCCAAGATCAAAAACGAGAACGACGCGGTGGTGATCTGCACCGGCGCCACCAAGGCGCGCGATCTACCGATCCCCGGCCGCGAGCTCAAGGGGATTTACATGGCGATGGAGTTCCTGCGCGCCAACACCAAGAGCCTGCTCGACTCCGAACATAAGGACGGCAATTATATTTCAGCCAAGGACAAGCATGTCATCGTCGTCGGCGGCGGCGACACCGGCACCGACTGCGTCGGCACCTCCATGCGCCATGGCTGCAAGAGTCTGACCCAATTGGAAATCCTGCCGCGCCCAGCCGATAGCCGGCAAGCCGACAATCCCTGGCCGGAATGGCCCAAGGTTTACAAGCTCGACTATGGCCAGGAAGAAGTGGCGTCCAAATTCGGCGCCGACCCGCGGGTCTATTTGACCACCGGCGAGAAGTTCGTCGGCGACGCCGAAGGCAACGTCAAAGAGATGCATATCTACGATGTCGAGTGGACCAAGAACGAGCAGGGCGCGTTTATTCCCAAGCGCGTCGCCGGCTCGGACAAAGTGTTGAAGGCCGATCTCGTGCTTCTAGCCATGGGCTTTCTCGGCCCGGAAGATGCCGTGCTGACCGAGTTGGGCGTTGAGCGCGACCCGCGCTCCAACGCCAAGGCCGAGCATGGCCAGTTCACTACCAACGTCCCTGGGATCTTCGCCGCCGGCGATTGCCGGCGTGGCCAGAGTTTGGTGGTCTGGGCGATCAACGAAGGGCGCGGCGCCGCCCGCGAGTGCGATCGTTTTCTCATGGGCGCGTCGAACCTACCGTAACTGCGCTGGCGCCACCCACACTGCCCGTCTTTTCAATTCATTCATCGCTTGTCGCGGGTTTGCCGGAATTTACGATTCTGGCAAACCTCGCGCCCTGGTGCCCTAGTGCTTGATATTTTGTCGCTGTTACCGCCCCTGTCAGTGTCATTTGTCATGGCTGACAACTGGGATTGCGGAGTTTTGCGCCATCGACGTACTTTGACACTCCCTTGGCGAATTTTCTCCTCTGGCCTTTCGCTTGCTCAGTACTAGGGATAGGGGACTACGGTCCCATCAAATCTGAATAGCACTCGCCTGAAAAGCCAAACTCATCGTGAGGTGAGGGCGGAAAGCCACGGATCAGTAAGCTTTCATCAAGCCTGCCTGATCGCCGAGCTGCCAAAAGCGGGAATCTGGAAACCTTGGGCAGTCGGAACAGGAGATCGCTATGAACATCGGAAATGACCGGCAGGGTAAGGCTTCGGCGGAATACACCGTACCGCGGGACGTTGTTCCGGACCTAAGCGAGTCGGCTAAATTCTTCCCCCATGGACGGATACTTCGTGCCCTCGGCGATCTATTGCACAAGGATGGGCTGACTGAATTCGAGATGCACTTTCGCGATGGGCTCTACGTCGTGAGCGGGACGGCGAGTATAACCGCGATGCCGCGCCCATCGCTGCTCCAAACCATTCTCAGTCTAGGGCGCGCCAGCAAGCACAAACCGGCGCTGGCTATGCGCGAGGCACAATACTCCATCGCCGACCTCTTGAGTTACGATTCCGAGGCGCGGGCCCAACGGCGGCAAACCAGCCAACTAACCGATCCCCATATGCCCTCGGAGCTCCTTCGCGCCGTGGCCGGCTATCTCGACAAGCGCGAGGGCAGCCGATTGATCGGTATCACGATCAAAGAGCGCTGGGTGACCATTGAATACCTGACCGCGGATGGCCGGGCGCAAAAAGAAAAGCAGGACTTCGAATATTTTTACGACTACTGGGTGAGAATGTATACCCGGCGCAGCAACCGTCCCGATCTGCCGTCGACCAGCGACCCAACACTGTTCGTGACTTGGGAACCAAGTCTGCGGCGCCACAAGCTAACCCAAAGTCCGCTCTAGCGGCTGGGCGCTGATAGAGCGCCCAAATTTTGTTTTCATCCCATCCTGCTATCCATTGGCGGCTTTGCTGCCGCCAGTAATTGACAAGCGAAAAGTGCCATGGCTATGGTCGCCCTGCGCTCGCGCGCTATGTATATCTATCTCGCGCTGGCGGTTAGGACGGAAAATTCATGAGCGAACCAAAAGCTTTTCACTGGCCGGATAACGCGCGGCTGGCTTTCGTTCTCGGCATCGCCTTCGAAGCCTGGGATAAAAACAAACCGACTCAGGGGGCCGCGTTGCAGTCGCCGCTACCCAAGGACGCCTTGTGGAAGCGCGATTGGTCGACGGAAACCTTTCGTGAGTTTGGCGCGAAAGTCGGCCTCAAGCGGCTACTCGATATCTGCGACCGTTATGACCTGAAGACCAGCGTGCAAGTGAACGGCTTGACCTGCGTTTATTATCCCGAGCTAGTGAAGGACTGTTACGACCGCGGCCATGAGTTGGTCGCCCATGGTTGGGATCAGGGCGAGCGGCTTTACATGCTGACCCGCGAGCAGGAGCGGGAAAATATTCGCAAAACCATCGACGCCATCGTCAAAGTCACTGGCGCGCCACCCAAGGGCTGGTCGTCGCCGGGGGTGCGGCCGACCGACAACACGGTGGATCTCCTCGCCGAAGCCGGTTTAGAATTTCACTGCGACTTCCACGACGACGAGATGCCGTATCCGATATGGGTGGGCGACAAGTTAATTATTGAATTTCCCCATCAGTACACGATCAACGATCATCGCATGCAGGAAGAGGGCACGCGCCAGGAGTTCTTCGAGAAATTCACCGACGAGTTCGACTACCGTTACAAGATCGGTGACGGGAATCCGACGATGATGAACGTGATCACCCATGCCTATCTGATCTCGCGGATTCCTTTCATCGATACCTTCGAGAAGATCATCAGCTACGCGAAAAGCCACAAGGATGTTTGGTTCGCCCGACGCGGCGATGTGGCGGCCTGGGCGCGCCAGCGGGTGTTGGCGAGTCGGTAGACCTAGGGAAGCGTCGGGCCGGTTCCAATCGTCGGGAGAAGCTAGTGGTGTGTCTCACGCTGGTGGGCGTTTATCTGGAGTCACTCACCACGAAGTGTTCATGAGCTTAAGCTCGTCCACAGGCAATGAAAATAGCGGATTTGTCTCCACAGGCTGCACTAACCTAATCCGTCATTCCCGCGCAGGCGGGAATCCAGGTTTGTTCCGTGTGAATCAACCTGGATACCCGCTTTCGCGGGTATGACGGAAACTGGTGCCGATTGGGTGTGCCGATCAACGACCGGCGAATATTTTCTAAGGAGGTCACGAAGGACACGAAGGGTTCGGGTGACCGAATTTCCGAACTTCATGCTCTTGGTGTCCTTCGTGGTGAAAAACTCTTTCCCATTGGGTTGCGGCGGCGCCGCGTTAGGCTATCTGTGACTCTGTGGTGCATCCTTACGGAGCGTTCGCGGTGAATGGTTATTTCGCGGCGTAAATGCCTCCATTTAAGAGCCACTACACTAGGACGAGCCGGCCGCGGCGGTCGATTAGCGTCGCGGCAGGTTGTTGCACGGCGCTACTTAATCCACAGCGCGTTCAAATCGCCGATGTTGGGCAGTAGGCCTAGGTTGATTCCTGACTGGAGAATCTTGTTCTGCGACTGAAAAAAACTGTCGCCCCATTTGTCGGCGAAGTTTTCTTTGTTGACTTTTATGCCGGCGGCGATTTCTTCCGGCGTGCTCAGATTGAAGAACTCCTTGGCTTTGGTTTTAAAGAACTCATCGTCCTGGCCTTTCTTGATCATCTGCACCGCTTCGCCATAGATGCTGCGCAGAGCTTTGACCAGCTGCGGTTGTTTTTCGGCGGTTTCCTTGAGCATGCCGATGGTCGACTTGAGCGGCGGCGCGCCGAAGATTTCTTCGAGGGCGATATCGAAGTCGACCAGCACGCGGTAACGGCCGGACATCACCAGGCGCGTGACATGGGGTTCGAACATGTTGATCGCTTCGACGTCGCCGCGTTCGAGGAGCGCGATCAGCGCGCCGGTCTCCGCCGGGATGTTTTGAAAATCCTTTTCCAGGTCGAGTTTGTTTTCCTTGGCGATGACCGCGGCGAAAAAGAACGCGCCGGTGACCCGCGCGAAGTTGCCGATCTTTTTGCCCTTCAAGTCGGCGAAGGATTTGTAAGGAGAATCTTTCTTCACCAACCAGGAATTCCCCGACCACACCTGCGGGATGGTCAAGCGAATATCGGTGCCGCTCTTGATCAAGTTCACCGCGGTGCTGGGCTGCATGGCGCTGGCCACGGCGCGGCCCAACTTGATGGCGTTGGCGGCCTCGGTGAAGTCCATCATCAGGTTGGTGATCTTGAGGCCGTACTTGACGTCGATTCCCTTGGCCTCGATCATGCTGGCGATGTAGCCGGTCTGGCCGGTGGCGCTGCTGGCGATGTTGACCGGCTGCAACGCTTGGCCGGCGATCAACGGGTTCGATGAAGTTGTCAGTAGCCCGATGACTGCGAGCACGACGAATATTCTGTTCTTCATGATTCTTCCTCCTCTTTGAGAGTCACTTTGGTTTCTAATTCGGCGGCAAAGCCGTAAATATCCGGGCCCCAGACCCGCGGCGTCGGTAACGGGTTGGTCACGTAGGCGTCGAGGGTCGCCGGTCGGCGCGTCAGGGTGACGACGAAGTCGCTCATGTAGGCGGCCTCGGCGAGATTGTGGGTGACAAACAGCACGGTGCGGTGCAATTGCTCGCAGAGCCGGCGGGTCGTCTGGCGCAACTGGCGCGCGGTCAATTCATCGACGCTAGCAAACGGCTCGTCCATCAACACCAAATCCGACTCGATGGCCAAGGCGCGCGCCAGCCCGACGCGCTGGCGCTGGCCGCCCGACAAATAGAGCGGAAATTGATTGATATATTCATCGAGGCCGACCAATTCCAAATAATGGCGCGTGCGGGATTCCCACTCACTCTCGGCGACGCCGGCGCCCTTGAGCGCCAGGCGCAGATTGTCGCCGATGGTTTTCCAGGGTAACAGCCGCGGACTTTGAAACACGTAGCCGATGAGCGGCCTGTCTTGGGTGACGCCGTTATCGATAAATTTCAATTCGCCGCGGTCGAGCCGTTCCAAACCGACGATAGAGTTGAGCAGCGTCGACTTGCCGCAGCCCGAGGGGCCGATCAAGACCGTCACCGAACCTTCCTTGGCGTGAAACGACAAGCGGTCGATGACTTTGAACGGTTGGCCGTCCTCGCGGCGAAACCATTTCTCGATATTGTCGACCACCAGTTCCGCCATCTAGCGTCTCCACACGTCGATCTTGGGGCGCCAGGCGGTGAGCTTGCGCTCGGCGAGATTGATGATGCCGTACTCGATGACGATCATGGCGACGACGAAGGTGAGCGTCCAAGCGATGACGCCTTCCATGTTGAAGACTTGGTAGGACTTCATGACTTGGTAGCCGACGCCGTTACTGGTGCCGAACATTTCCACCACCACGACGACTTTCCAGGCGAGCCCCAAGCCGTAGCGGGTGGCGGCGAAGATGTTCGACACCAACTGCGGCAGGATCACCTGGGTGATCTTCATGGTTTTGGTAAAATGGAACACATGGCTCATGTCCATGAGCTCCTTGTCGAGCGACTTCACTCCGGCCCAAATATTGATCACCAGCATGGGGAAGGTCGTCACCGCCACGGCGAAATAGGAAGCGAACTCATTGATGCCGAACAGCATGACCGCGATCAGCGCCCACATGAGGCCGGGGATGGTCAGGCCCAAAACGACTAATGGCTGAAAAAAATGCTCGCCCATGCGCACCGTGCCCATGTAGATACCGACCGCGACGCTGAAAACCATCGCCACGGTGGCGCCGACGAATACCCGTCGCAGACTCTGGTACATGTGGAAAAAAAACGTGCCGTCGGACAGCAAGCGGTGCGCTTCGTTGACAGTGCTGAGCGGACTCGGCAGAAGGCGCGGATAGATCAGATAGAGCAGCCACCAGGTGCCGATGACGCTACCGACGGCCAGCAATGGCGGGAGGATTCTGCCCAGCAAGTCGCGGCCGGCGGAGTTGCCGAAACTCGGCATGGTCTCGGCGCCGGCGACGCCGTGGCCGGAAAGCGCGGCTTGTTGGTTAGGATCGAACGCCATCGAGTGCATTTGTGCTATAGACCGCCGGCGCTGTCAAACGTTGTTGGAGAAATTGGCAAAGGTCGTTGACTTGGCTTTAGCGCGTCGATTAGTCTCGCGTTCTTAGGGAGGGTCGATCATGGCAAGTTTATTTTCACCGCGGCCGATAGAAGAAGTGAAGAGCGAACTTCTCGGCAGAGCCAAGGGCAATCGCAATCCATTTCTCTACACGATCTTTGATGAAGTCGCACCGGCGATCAATTCATTACGTTCGGTGGACCGCGAAGAGTGGGCAAAGGCGTTCAGCTCGCTGGCCGGCCCCCATGAAGAGCGCGCGGCGCAGGCCGAAGCGGCAGGGGACGCGCAGACGGCGAAGAAAGAATATCTGATCGCCTACGACTACAATCATGTCGCGCGCTACCCGGCGCCCAATTCTCCGGGCAAGCTGGCGGCCTATCGCAGATCGCAAGAGCTGTTTCACAAAGCGGCGCGCTATTTCGATCCGCCGGTGGAGCGGGTCGAGATGCCGTTCGCGGGCCGAGCCGGCGAAGGCACCAAGTCCATCGGTCTGTTGCGCAAGCCGAAGGGTGTCGCCAAAGCGCCAGTGGTAGTGCTCTGGGGCGGTATCGATGCTTTCAAGGAAGAGCGACCGAGCGATCCTTATCTCGCGGTGGGTTTGGCCTGCCTGTCCATCGACATGCCTGGGGTCGCCGATGCGCCGCTGGCCGGCTCGGAAAACGGCGAGCGATTGTGGGACGCGGTGTTCGATTACATCGCCAGCCGCTCCGACTTGGACGCGGATCGCGTCGGCCTGCACGGCGGCAGCACCGGCGGCTACTGGGCGACTAAGGTGGCACATACCCATCGCGGTCGTGTGCGTGCGGCGGTCAACCAAGGCGGCCCGGCGCACTTCGCCTTTCAAAAAAATTGGATCGTCAACGCCCAGCATGGCGAATATCCCTTCGAGTTGGCCGAAACCGCCGCCTGCGCCTTCGGCCGCCGAACAGCTGAGGAGTGGGTCGAATACTCGCCTAAACTGTCGCTGCTCGATCAAGGCATTCTCGACCAGCCCTGCGCGCCGCTACTCTGCGTCAACGGTCTCAAGGATAGCGTGTTTCCGATTGCCGATATGTATTTGCTGCTCGAACATGGCAGCCCAAAATCGTCGCGCCTTTATCCCGGCGGGCATATGGGCGGGGGCAATTCACAGGCGGTGATAGTGCGGTGGTTGAAGGAGATGTTGACGGCGTAGAGGATTGCGTGGGTTCGGATTGATGGGTTTCGCTGGCGCTCTACCCATCCTACGGGACTCTCAAGGCATTCCGTCATACCGGCGTAGGCCGGTATCCAGGTTGGGTTGAGGGGCCGGTCCGAAGAATGGATTCCGGCCTACGCCGGAATGACGGACTGAACTCTCAGCGGTTGTTCTGCTGCTGCCGCGCGCGTTCCAAGTCCTGCTGTATCTGGTTGCGCTGAATCTGCTCCTGCAGCGAGCGGATTTGTTGTTGGCGTTGCAGGTCGTTTAACTGTTGCTGCTGGCGCAGCGGGTCTTTGTCCTGTTCGATGCGGCGCAGTTGTTGGTCGGTTTGCAGCCGTTGGAGCTGTTGGTCGTTCTTCAACTGATCGAGTTGTTGTTGGGTTTGGACGGCTTGGGGTTTTTGCCCGTCGGTGGGGTCGGTCTTTTGTAGTTTGATTTGATCGAGCTGCTGCTGGGATTGGCTGCTCTGTTGATCTTGTTTGAGACGGTCGATCTGTTCCTTGGCCTTGAGCTCTTTAGCTTTGTCGTCCTGGCGCGTCTTGGCCGACTCGTGGAGGATTTCCTGGAGTTGGTCCGCCGCCGCCCAACCTGCCGCGGGCGTGGACAGGAGCAGAATCAATAATCCCAGTGATTTCATAATCGGATGCTGGCAACTGCACGCGGTCGTTGCAAGGGTGCTGGCTGGCTTCATTTCGCTCCCGGCAACATGGAGAAATCCACCAGTTTGTCGGCGTCGAAGTTATCCGCCACCGGCCGCTCCTCGCGCAGCAGGTCTAAATAGCCGCGGACTTTCTTCATGTTGATACCGCCGTCCGGCGACAGGATCGCCACCATGGTGTCGTAGGAGCGCTCGGCTTCACCAGTGCTGATCTTGTAGCGCGCGGCGATCATCTTGACAGCTTCGGCGCGGTTGTTCTTTTGCCAGTCGATGGCGTTCATCACCGCAGCGATGGTGCGCCGGATGCGCTCGCGGTTGGCACGGATCTCCGCCTGTGACGTAAACAGGCCGACGTAGGGGATATCGGCGAGATCGCCCAGGTATAAAAACTTCTTGTAGCCCAAGGAGACCGCTTTCTCGTCGAAGGGCGGGCTCAAGACCGCTCCGGCGACCTGATTGGTGGTGAGCGTCGCGAAGCTGTTCGAGGTCCCGCCAGTGGTCACCAGGCTGATTTGTTTTTCCTCAATGCCAAGTTTTTTCAAACCGGCGCGGGCGAAATAATAGGGCGACGAGCGGATGTCGGAGATCGCCAAGCGTTTGCCGACTAGATCCTGGGCGCGGTTGATTTCTTTGTTGGTCACCATCACCCAAGGCGAGTCGCGGTAGAGCGACAACACGACGACCAATGGCAACCCAGCCACGGCGGCGTTGATGGCGGACTGCGGTGAAGTGAAGAATTGGATGTTGCCGTTGAGGATCGCCTGCGGCCCGAGGGCGCTGCGCATCTGGATATATTCGACGTCGAGGCCGGCCTTGGTGTAGAAGCCTTTCTCCTTGGCGATGTCGAAGGGCAGGGTCGAGACCGCCGACGATGGATAGCCGATGCGCACTTTGTTCGCCGGTTCGGCGCCATTCGCCGAAGCAGCGAGAAAAGTGGTGAGAATCAATGTCAGTATCGCTGAGCGGAATTTCATCGGCGTCTCCTACAACCCCATCATGCCGTAATAGTTCGCGCAGTTGTCCCAAAGGATTTTTCGTTTGTCCTCATGGCCGATGGGCAGTTCGAGGAAGCGCTCGACGGCGTTGGGATATTTGGTATCCACATGGGGGAAGTCGGTGGAAAATACCAAGCGCTCATTGCCGATAAAATCGATGGTGTACTTCACCGGCTCTTCGTCGCATTCGACGGATGCGTAGCATTGGCGCTTGAAGAAATAGCTCGGCGGCTGCTTCAACGCCGGCGCCCATTGATCGCCGTACTGCTCCCAGTGCTCGTCCAAGCGCCAGAGGAGAAATGGCAACCAGCCGCAGTTGCCTTCGAGAAAGGCGACTTTGAGTTTCGAGTGGCGGTCCAAGATGCCGCCGCCGCAAAAGGCGCCGACGGCGAGCATCTGCTCCACCGGATGGGCGTAGGTGTGGCGCAGCATGAAGTCGTAGCCGAAGTTTTCTCCCGACTGGTGCGCCAACGAGTTGTTCGCTTCGTGAAATCCCAATGGCACGCCCAACTCTTCCAAGGCTGCCCAGAGCGGCTCGTAGTAGGGCTCATGCCAGTTATGGCCGTTGACGATGTTGGCGCGCAGGAAGATCGCCCGGAAGCCCAGCTGCTTGACGCAGCGCTCGGCTTCACGGATCGCGCCGTCGATGTCGAATGGCGAGATCATCCCGGCGCCGATCATCTTGCCGGGATCGGCCTGGCAAAAATCATACAGCCAGTCGTTGTAAGCGCGCGCCAACGCGGCGGCGAACTCCGCGTCGAGATCGGGCACGCTGAGCAAATTCAAACCCCGGCTGGGATAGAGAATCGCCAGATCGATGCCTTCCTCCGCCATGGCATCGAGCTGCACTTGCGACGACCAGCCGCGCTGGTTGTGCGGCGCGAATAGTGTCTGGTTTTTGTGAAAAATATGGCCCGGCGGCGGCAACGTGCCTGGCGGCGGATCCACCGGCCGCCCCCAAGCTTTGCCATCGGGACCGACCATGCGCAGGTCGCGCACATGATCGGTGAGGCCCACCGGCGCTCGCGGCTTGAACTTGGCGTCTAGATAGCGCTGCCAGAGATCGGCGGGCTCGAGGATGTGCATGTCACTGTCGAGAACTTTGAAACCATGTTTAGCCATAGAAACCTCGTCGGATGTTCCAAACGTTCAAAAGGTTCCATCGCTGCGCTCTGTTCCAACCCCCACCTCTTTCCTCCCCCGCGACGCGGGGGAGGATGCAGGAGGGGGATTGAACGATTGGAACGGCTGGAACGTTTGGAACATGTTCAATCCCTTTTCGGATTCGTCGAAATATATCGCCCAGCCTTTTGCGGGTCCACTCCTTCGGCGCGGAGTTTTACCTGCGCCGCTTCTTCCTGGAGTTTGAACGTCACGGTGTAGGCCGACTTATAGCCCCAGCCACGGTTGATGCCTTCGATTAACTTTTGTTCGGTGAGGTTGGCCAGCGGCAGCGAGACGTTGAGCTCGCGGCCCAAGGCGGTCGCCAAGCCGACATCTTTGCGCAGCAGCTTAAGCGGAAAGGTGTCGGTCTGGTAGTCGTCGCGAAAAACATTCTGCGGCACCTGGCTGTGTAGCACATGCATGCGCCCGACCATGCCGCGGCGCACGCATTCCCACAGCGCCACGGTATCGACGCCGGCTTTGACGCCAAGGGTGAGTCCTTCGGCGATGGATTGGGCGATGGTGCTGTTGATCATTTGATGGACCAGCTTGCAAATACTTCCCGAACCGAGCGGCCCGGCGTGGATCACTTGATCGCCGAAGGCGTCGAGCACCGGCTTGGCGCGGTCGAAGATTTCCTTGTCGCCGCCGACCATCACTTCATGAATGCCGCGCGCCGCGCCCGGCTGGCCCGACGCCACTGGCGCGTCGAGCAGATGGGCGCCTTTGGCGCGGAACAGCGGTTCTAAATTCCGTAGTAGCGACGGGGGGCTGGTCGAGATGTCGATGTAGATGGTGTCGGCGGAGATCGCCGCGGCGATTTGCCGCGCCACCGCTTCGACATCGGCGGGCATGGGCAAAGCTGTGACGATGACATCGCTTTGGCCGGCGAGCTCGGCGATCGAATCGACAACGGTTGCGCCGCGCTGGTGGAACGGATGGGTTGCCGCCTCGCGCAGATCGCACACGACCATGGAAAATCCGGCGCGCTGAATATGGCCCGCCACCGGTCCGCCCATGTTGCCCAAGCCGATGAATCCGACGGTTTGCATGTATCACCTCAGTGGTTCTGCTTATGGCAGAATTGCGAATCGGGTGTCAATGCGGCGTATCTTGGTTTCGGGTTACGGGTTGTGGGTTTTGAGTTTGAAGAGCGTAGGAGTGATTCGACTTTTGCCGCAGGCGGGATTTTGATAGAGCTGTGATCCAATAGAGGAGAAAATTTATGGGCCACATGATGAACGGCAAATGGGTCGATGACGATCGGATCAGCGCCGATGTGCGCGGCGCGTTTGTGCGCGCGGATTCGCAGTTTCGCAATTGGGTGACGCCCGATGGCAGCGCCGGGTCTTCCGGCGGCAGCGGCTTCAAAGCGGAGCCGGGGCGGTATCATCTGTTCGTTTCCTACAACTGCCCATGGGCGCATCGCTCGATCATCTTTCGCAAATTGAAGCAGCTCGAAGGCGTCGTCTCGATGTCGCTCGCCGACAAGCCCAAGAGCGCGGGTTGGGCCTATTCGAAAACGATTGACGACTTCGAGCCGGAAGCGGATGGGGTGTTTCGTTTGCATCAAATTTACGCCGCGGCGGACGCCAACTACACCGGTAAAGTCACCGTGCCGACGCTGTGGGACCGTGAGCGGCGCACCATCGTCAACAACGAGTCGTCGGAAATCATCCGCATGTTCAACACCGGCTTCCGCAATCACACAAATGTCAGCTACGATTTCTATCCCGAAGCGCTGCGCGGCGAGATCGACAGGATCAACGACTTGGTCTACGGCCACTTCAACAACGGCGTCTACCGCGCCGGTTTCGCGCGCAGCCAGGAAGCTTACGACGAAGCGGTGAAAAAAATCTTTGTCTGCTTGGAGCAGATGGAAGAGTGGCTGGGCCAGCGGCGCTACCTAGCCGGCGCGCGCATCACCGAAGCCGACTGGCGCGCATTCCCGACGCTACTGCGTTTCGATCCGGTCTACTACGGCCACTTCAAGTGTAATTGGAAACGCGTGCAGGACTATCCGAACTTGGTGAACTACCTACGCGAGCTCTATCAGTGGCCTGGGATCAGAGAGACCTTCGACTTGGAGAAAACCAAAGCCGGCTACTACAGCCAGCGCACCGTCAATCCGACCGGCATCGTGCCGCTGGGGCCGGACATGAGTCATTTGGAGATGCCGCATGATCGGGGGCGGCTGGCGGGGGACGAAGAGAAGAATTAACCACAAAGAGCACATAGATCACAAAATACCGGAAAATGAATTTCCCTACTTTGTGACCTTTGTGCTCTTTGTGGTTAAACTCTCTTGACGCTCTGCGGTCCGACTTTTTCGATGGTGATGCGGACTAGGACGCGCTTTTCATCGGTCATTTGTTTTTTGTAGTCGCCCCAGTTTTTGTGTTCGCCGCGCACGGTCTTGTACCAGTAGATCAAGCCCTCCATCGCTTCGGGAAGGTCGATGACTTCCGCCGTGCCGTGGATCTGGACGAATTTCGAGCCGCTGTATTGTTCGCCGAAGATCAGCATCGACACCCGCGGGTCGCGGCGCAGGTGTTTCACCTTGTACGTTGTGCCGCGCGAGGTGAGGATGACCCGGCCTTCGGCGTCGATGCCGGGGGTTACGAGAGTCATTTGCGGCAGGCCATCTTTTTGCCGGACGGCGATGCAGGCGCGGTGATTTTCTTGCAAAAATTTACGGGCGGTTGGTAAATCCATAACTTCTCCTCAGTCAGGCATGCCGTGGCCGTTGGCGCCCGACAGTTTGCCGTCGATCCAAAGTTTCGCCAGTTCGAAGCCGTAGTCGTCGGCCAGCTCCTGGCTATCGAAGGTGGCGCGGCGCCGGCCGTAGATTGGAATCCGTTTCGGTTTTTCGCCCTCGTCAATTACAACGGTGGCGCGTGCGGCCCATTGGCCGGAATGAACTTCTTCGGCATCAAGTTCGACGCCATGGCCTTGGTAGATTCGATTATTCATTGTGAATGGATGATGGATGAAGGCGGAAGGAAGAAGCTTCTCCGGCCTGGTTCGAAATTCATCCTTCATCCCACATCCTTTGCACTTGTTTTAGATGCTGACCTTGCCGCCATTCAACTTTATTCCTAGCGCCGCCAGCGCTTCGACCACGGGGATCTCGGCGCCGAGTTCCTTGCCGACTGCGGCGGCGAGCGGCAGGTCTTTGTCGTAAAGATTGGTGCCGGGATTAAACGTCATCTCGTTGCCGTTGAGCTGGTAGCGCGTGTCCCAGCGCTCGAGGATATGGGCCGAGCGAGTTTTCTGCATGAGATCTAAGGCGGCTTTGTAGCCGATGCCGCCGGCCTTGGCGATTTGCAGCGCTTCATAGACGACCAGCGCTTCCGAAGCGGTGACCATATTTTTGAAAAGTTTGGTCACGTTGCCGCAGCCGAGCGGTCCCATGTGGACGGCGTCCTTGGCCATGCTCAACAAATGCGGCTTGGCGCGGTCGAAGAAAGCTTTTTGGCCGCCGACCAGAAACGTCAACCCGCCCTGGCGTACGACGTTGGGCACAGCGGTCATGCAGGCGTCGATGACGTTGACGCGCTTCTCGGCGGCGGACAGGGCGATCTTCTTGGTCGTGCTCGGCCGGATCGTGCTGTGGAGCAAGATCAGCGTGCCGGGCGCGGCGCCTTCGACCGCGCCGTTGGCGCCGAGCATGCAGTCGATCGCTTCTTGATCGGTGCGCACGACCACGTCGACGATGGTGCAGGCCTGGGCGACTTCCTTGGCCGAGTTCAATGTCGTTGCGCCTTCGGCGCGTGCCGCTTCCTGGCCCGCCGCCGTGATGTCGAAGCTGACCGCCGAGACGTTGGCCAGTTTCAAACGCGACAACAGCGCGCTGCCCATGGCGCCGGTGCCGACGAAGCCGATTTTTTCCATTGCTGTATCCTCCTTCGCGGATTTCTCTACTCTGTGTCCTCTGTGGTGGACGCTTCCTAAAGTTACGCGTTTCCTTTTAACTGTGGCATGACCTCTTTTTGAAATAACTCCACTGTGCGCAGCGATTCAGCCAGGCTTAAATCGCCGAAGGCCATTTGGCCGACCAGATAATTGGCCGCCGATTCGTCGAGCTGGGATTGGAGAAACTGGCGCACGGTTTCCGGTTTGCCGGCGATGGCTTGGCCGATGTCCATCATCCGGTCGAACTCGGGTTCGCGCGGGTGAGTCGGCATGCGGCCGCTCAGGCGCGCCAGAAAGTAAAAATTCCGGTGCCACACCGGGTAAGCGCGGCGCGCGATGGTCATGGCTTCCTGGTCGCTGTCGGCGATGACGATGAAACGGCTCAGGCCCAATTTCCCCGTCGGTTTGTCGCCATGCAGGGCGCGCCAGGTCTCGCGATATTTGTCGTTGAAGCTGCGCGTGTCCTTGGCCGAGTCGAGGCTCACCATGTTGAGATTTTGTTTGGCCGCGCGCTCGGCGGCTTCGACTGAGTGGACGCCGTACCACATCGGCGGATGGGGCTTTTGCAGCGGCTCCAGCTCCATGGGCACGTCTTTGTATTTGTAATGTTTGCCCTCGTAGCTGAGAGTCTTCTGCGTCAGACCTTGCAGGATCAACTCGCGCCCTTCGGTGTACATGTCTTGAGCCAGCGCCGGATCCTGGCCGTACAACGCGTTCTCCGTCGGTGACGAGCCGCGGCCGAAGCCGATCTCCAGGCGGCCGCCGCTCAGTTGATCGACCATGCAGATCTCTTCTATCAAACGCAGCGGATGATGCAGGGGTAGGGCGTAGACCATCGGCCCGAAGCGCAGCGTCTTGGTGCGCTGGGCGATGGCGGCGAGAAACACGCTCGGCGACGGCGCCATGCCGATGGGTGTCGAGTGGTGCTCGGCCAAATGGTAGGCGTAAAAGCCGGCCCGTTCGTAGGCTTCGATCAGTTTGAGGCGCGCTTCGTAGTACTCGTTAAGCGGCAGATCGTTGCGATCCAGGTGGTCAAATATCCCGTATTCCATACCAGGCCGGATATATCGTGAAATGACGGCAAAGCAAAGGCTGAGAAGTCAAAACGTGAGCGGACTGCGGAACTTGTTATCGTACATTGACTAACACAGCGCGCTGTCATCCTGAGCGGAGCGAAGGATCTCGTCTTCGTATGTGGCAACCAAGACGAGATTCCTCGGCTTCGCCTCGGAATGACAGACACAAGACAGTCTTCGGAAGGAAAATAGTCTGCTGGCTCAGGGCCTCGATCGGCGACTTACAGGCTATACAGCTGCGCCGCGTTTTCGCCCATGATTTTCGCCTTCAAGCCGTCAGTCAGATCCTTGCGGTCCATGACTTCCGACACCGTGTGGGGGAATTTGGAGTCGCTGTGGTTGTAGTCGGTGGCGAAGACCAAGCGCTCGGCGCCGACGAATTCGGCGACGTAGGGCAGCATCTTTTCTTCCATTTCAAAAGCATAAAACATCTGGCCGCTCTTCATGTATTCGCTCGGCGGCTTGGTCAGCCAAGGGACCGTGGGCTGCAAGATTTCATAATGCTCGTCCAAACGCTCCATCCAGTAGGGCACCCAGCCGCAGCCGGCTTCCATGAAGGCGAATTTCAATTTGGGAAAGCGCTCCAACAAGCCGCCGCAGACCACGCAGAGTGACGCGATCATCTGCTCGAAGGGGTGGGCCAGGGCGTGGCTGTAGAGCGGGTGATCGAAGCGCTCGGTGCCGGCCGGCACACCGTCGCCGGCACCGACATGGATGCACACCGGGACATTTAAACGTTCCGCTTCGGCGAAGAACGGATAGAGATCGGGGTCGTCGAGATTTTTCTTCGACGCCGAGATTGGCGGCGCGGCAACGGCGACGAATTTCAATTCTTCCACGGCGCGGCGCAGTTCTTTAACCGCTTGGCTGGGATCTTGGATCGCCACGGCGGCGACGCCTTTGAGTCGGCGGCTATCGGCGCTGCAGTAGCCGGCGAGCCAGTTGTTGTAAACCCGTGCCACGGCGGAGGCCAAGTCCTTGTCTTGGACGAAGGGCAAGCTCAAAAACGGCGAGGTGCCGAATAGCACGGCGGTGTCGATGCCTTCGAGATCCATGTCTTTCAAGCGCACCACCGGATCGGTCATGCCGGTGGTCGGCTGTGGACTATGGCTGCGCGGCGCGCCGACGAAGCTGCACGCTTTGCCCACCGGCGTGGGCGTCAACTTGCCTTCCATCATGACGAAGGTAAAACCGCGATTGTCCTTGACCGCCTTGGGGGCGCGATCGCGGTAGGGCGCTTCGAGTAAATCGGCCCAGGGAATATCTCGTTCCAATACATGACCGTCGGCGTCGATGATACGCATGAGTTCTGCCTCGCTTTGTGACTGTAGTGAGCTTACAGGAGTAGCAGAAAGGCGGACGCATTCTCAAGAGCCGCGCGGTTGACTTTGTTTGCGCTGAAGAATTAGTTTGCCGCCATGACTTGGATCCTCACCAACGACGATATCGCCCAGGTGCTCAACGTCGACGACTGTCTGGAAGTCCTGGAGGAAACCTTCAAGGACTACGCCCAGGACTTCGCCACCAACCGGCCGCGTTCCCATAGCTACGCGCCGATGAACGACGATCCGGTGCAGTGGTACATGCTCAAAACCATGGACGCTATCCTGCCGCGTTACCATGTCGGCGGCATTCGGCTGACGTCGGACATCGTCGTCGAGCGCGTGGTCGACGGCAAGATGCGCCGGGAGAAGCCGGGGCTGGCGCCGGGCGGGCGCTGGACCGAGCTGGTGTTTCTTTTCAGCGCCGATACCGGCGAGCTGTTGGCGATCATGCATGGCAGCTTTCTCCAGCGCATCCGAGTTGGCGCCACCAGCGCCATCGCGGCGAAATATGTTGCGAGAAAAGACTCCAAAATCGCCGCGTTGATCGGCACCGGCGGCTTGGCCGGATCTCACCTGGAAGCGCTGTCGCGCTTCTTCGCCTTGGACGAAGTGCGAGTTTACAGCCCGACGCCGGAGCACCGGCGCAATTTTCTCGAAGATTGGCAGCCGAAGATGCCATTTCGACTGAAACTGGTCAGCCATCCGCGCGACGCCATCGCCGGCGCCGATATCGTTTCGCTAGTGACCAATTCGCTAAGTCCAGTGTTGGACGAGGCCTGGGCACAGCCGGGCATGCATATCAATTCGGTCCAGCGCGGCGAACTGGACCGCCACACCATCGACCGCGCCGAGCTGATTGTCATCCGCAGCCATGACCGCGACTCGCACTGGTTTTACGGTGAACGGGAACCGGAAGAGGTGAAGTTCGATCTGAGCGACGCTCCGGCGCTGCGCGCCAAGATGCAAAGTTTAGGCGGCATCATGGCCGGTAAGGAAGCGGGGCGGACCTCCGCCGAGCAAGTGACGCTATTCGGCGGCAGCGGCTTGGGCAGCGCTGGCTTGGCGATCCAACTGATCGCCTGCGCCGCCCGCGCCTTCGAGAAATGCCGCGCCAAAGGATTGGGCTACGAGCTGCCGACGGAGTTGTTTACGCAGGATATGCATACTTAAGATTGAACTCGTTCCAATCGTTCCAACGGTTCCAGTCGTTCCAATCGTTGTCGGAACGGGCCCACCCTCTTACTCATGCCTGTTGCCTCACGTCTCACGCCTTTTCGGCCTCATGCCTTTTTCACTTCACTTGCCCAGGAAACAATTTTGACGCGTAGTCGCGGTTTACTTCTTTGATCAGGGTGTTGTCGAAGAACCGGCGTGGGTCGAGATCGGCGGCTTTGGCCACCGTGGATTGTTCGAGCACCAGTTTGATGGCGTCGGGGTCGACGGTCATGTCTTTGTTCCAAACTTTCTTGCCTTCTTGGTAGCTCTCTTCCAGCATATTTGGGTCGGTCACCTTCGTGTAGTGAGCTTCGACTTGTTTGGCGGCGCGGGGATCGTCGATGGCGCGTTTGATGCCGTCGAGATAGCCCATCAAGAAGATTTTTAGCGTGTTCGGATTCTTCTGTACGAAAGCGCGCGCGACCCCGGTGCCAGGGCCAATGATTTTCAAGCCGCGTTGATAGTAGTCGACAATCACCGGATAGCCTTTGCTCTTGGCCATTCCCGTCTGCGGCGGCGTGACGATCAGACCGTCGGCATTGTTCAGGACAAATGTCTGCAGGGCGTCCGGCGGTCCCTTGTGGTAGAGCAGCTTGATGTCTTTGCCGATTTCCATTCTTTGCTCTTTGGCGGTTTTACGCATGGCGATCTCACCGAAAGCGCCGACCGATGTGGTGGCCACTGTTTTGCCGCGCAACCCTTCCAGCGTGGTGATGCCTTTCTGGCCAAACAGGATCAGCGTGCTTTTGTCCACCGCCGCGCCGATATAGATAACATCCGAGCCGGCGACATTGGCGTGAATCGTCGCCGTGCCGCCCTGATAAATGTCGACCGTCCCAGAAAGTAACGCTTGGGCTGACGCCGTGGCGCTGAGCACGGTGAGATTGACTTTCAAGCCGCGCTTGTCGAAGTAGCCGGCATCGGCGGCGAGCAACAGCGGCAAGTACAGCGGCCCGGTGGCGGCGATGGCGACTTCGAGGGTGGACTTTTCTGGCTTCAACGCCGGCCCTTGGGCGTGCGCGGAATTGACCAGCAGTATCAGCAGCGCGGCGGCGATTTGAATAGTTCTATTGCTCGATGATTTCATTGTCGGCTCCTGTTGGTCGACTACTGTTTGGGGATCAGCGTGCTGACCAGTTTGGTTTTGGTCGCTACCGGCAACTTGAACAGGTCGTCGACGAGTTTTTTTACTTCCTCGCCGGTGAGCGGGTTGATGTCGAGGTTGGCGCGTTTAGCTTCGGTGACAAACTCCGGATCGGTCAAAGTTTTCGCGAACGCCGTGCGCAGGATCTCCAAGCGATCTCTGGGAATTTTCGGCGAGGTCACGTAGACGCGCACCACGGCTGCGGGATCGATGGCGCCGGCGCGCAAGAGCAGTTTACTTTCATCGGATTTCGCCAGGTCGAGGGCCAGGGGCGCGTTCGGGATATCAAGTAGTTTCTTCGCCGTCACTTGCAAGACTACATTGACTTCGCCCGTCGGGATCGCTTTCGCCCAAGCAGTTTTCAGGGTCTCCCAGGCCCAGCAGGCGCCGTGCAATTCGCCGGCGTCCACCGCCAGGCGAATCTCGTTGGTGCCTTTGTAGCCTTCGACCAGTTGGACCGGTAGGTTGAGCGCGCTTTGAATGATCCGCGCGACATCGCTGGTGCTGTTGCCGGGGCTCAATCCACCCAACTTGATTGGCGTCTTCGACGCCGCCCACTGTTCCATGTTCGTCACGCCGCTCGCTCGGCTCAAAGCGCACACCGGGTTGTCCTGCACCGGCACGCCCAAGTATTCCAACTCGCGCATGTCGATGTCGATACCTTTCATGCCGAGCACTCGGCCGAGGATCAGGCCGCCGTTGAACATGCCGATGGACAGGCCATCAGGTTTGGCGCTGCCATGGACGTACTTCGCCGCGATGAAGGTGCCGGCGCCGGTCATGTTTTCGACGATCAAGGACGGGTTGCCAGGGATATGCTTGCCCATGTGGCGCGCCATCACTCGGGTGTAAATGTCGAAGCCGCCGCCGGGGCTGCCGCCGACGATGACGCGGATCACTTTGCCGCGGTAGAAATCATCGGCGCAAACGGTTTGCGCCGCGGCGAGCGTGAATGCGAGCGACAACAACCAGCGAAACTTCATTCTTGCACCTCCGAGTTGGCTGATTATGTGGAAATCCCGGTTCATGTCAATGCTTTTCATCCGCGCTTCGATACGTCGCGCTTGACGGTAGTCCTCGGCTTCGCGTAGTTTGACCGGCATCAAGATCGAGGCGTGAAAGGAACGATCATGAAGCCAATGCTGCTGCTTGCCGTCGTCACTTGCTTATTGTCGGGTGGGTCCCGTAGCCACGCGGCGGCGCCGTCTGAGGATGTCTTCCGCGGCAAAGTGATACGCATCGTCGTCGGCTTCTCGGCCGGCGGCGGCTTCGATACCTTCGCGCGCACGGTGGCGCGTTACATGGGCAAGTACATTCCTGGCAATCCGTCCATCGTCGTCGACAACATGCCGGGGGCGGGCAGCTTGATCGCCGCCAATCATATTTACCGCGTCGCCAAACCGGACGGCCTGACTATCGGCGCCTTCAACGGCAATCAAATTCTCGGCCAGCTGGTCGGCGCCCAGGGCACCAACTTCGACGCCCGCCGGATGGAGTGGATCGGCGCGCCGGGCTACAACCATGATCTCTGCGTGTTGCACCAGCGCACCGGCATCACCAGCGCGGAACAGTGGATGGCGTCGAAGACGCCGCTGAAGCTCGCCGGCAGCGCGCCGGGCTCCACCACCGACGACGTCGCTAAAGTATTGAAGGAAGCCATCGGCCTGCCGATGCGCTTGGTGACCGGCTACAAGGGCACCGCCGACATGCGCGTCGCCGTGGAGTCGGGCGAGATGGATGGGCTCTGCGGATTCTCCTGGGTGTCGGTGAAATCGACCTGGCGCCGCGCGGTGGAGTCGGGACAGGCGATCATCATGTTGCAGAGCGCGCCCAAGGCCCACGCCGAGTTGCCCAAGGTGCCGTTGACGATGAGCTACGCCAAGACGCCGGAGGCGAGACAATTACTCGAAGCCGGCGTGCACCAACCGAGCGCCATCACCTACGGCTACTCGCTGCCGCCCAATACGCCCAAGGAGCGCGTGCAGTTGCTGCGCCGGGCGCTCAGTCAAGCGGTCAAGGATCCCGACCTCCTCAACGACGCCAACAAAGCCAACCTGGAAATCGCCCCAGCCTCCGGCGAAGAAATCGCCAGCGCCATTGAGCGCATGTTTCAGACGCCGGCGGCGGTGGTGGCGAAGCTGCGGGAAACGCTGAAGTGACGAGGGTATGCAGTAAGGAGTGAAGAGTAAGGAGTAAGGAGTAAGGAGTAAGGAGTAAGGAGTAAGGAGTAAGGAGTAAGGAGTAAGGAGTTCGGATCGGAGTCGGATTGCGCCTAACGACTTATTTGACCAGTAAGAGCGAAGAGTCCGAATCCGAAGTCTTTCTCCTCACTACTGATTCTGCTGAAAAACCCTATTGCAAATTTAGTATTCGCGCAACGAAAGCGCAGTGAGCATTGATAAAGGTAGCGGCAGACTTTAATTTGAATTCATGAGCGTACAACGGATGAGTTCACAGCGGAGTTTTTATCACACGGG
>CAMDBU010000081.1 GCA_945889495.1 Syntrophobacter sp. SbD2
TGTTTTGCTCTGTGGGTGCGACTACGTGACCAAGTCGCTGCTCATCGGCGCCGAGGACTCGATCGGAGAATATTTATGATCTCTCGTCACCGCCTCGCACTGATGCCTAGCGTTTTGTGAAAATCGGACTTCTACCACGGGCTGCTAGGTAGGGCAAGATCATCTTGGCAACCATTGGCTCGACAATGAACAGCAACGCCGCGTTCAGAAATACTGCGAGGGAATAGACAAATATCAACGGTGTTCTCCAATGTTCACACGGACTCGTCCCGAAGTCATAACCACGAAGCGATAGGATAACCGATTGGCAGATTTGAGCCAATCGTCACGCCAAGCCGCCGACTAATCGAGAATCAACTGCGCCAAACAAACTTCATATCATTCAGGCACGGTCGAAAACTCAACAGCCGGGGTGTTTCCTATGGGAGTAGCGAACGTCAGTGCGCCCAATCACTGACTGCAACGGGGGACTCTTCGTCAACAATCATTTCCAGCGAACGACTTGCGCCACGTCGTTCAACTCCGGTAAAAGACTATCATCAGCAGCGAAGGTCGAGTTAGTTCCGAAGCAATCTCTCAAACCCAGGAGGAACTGCGAATGTTGGGATCATCGTTACTCTTCATAGCATTGGTCGGCATCGGGTTGCCCCAGGCAGCTCGCGCCGCGGCAGCCGCCGACGAGTTCTACCGCGGCAAAACCATTCGGGTGATCGTTGGTTTCGCCGCCGGCGGCGGCTTCGATCAGTACGCGCGCACCATCGCGCGCCATATGCCGAAGCATATTCCCGGCAATCCGGCGATGATCGTCGACAACATGACCGGCGCCGGCAGCCGGCTGGCGGCCAATTATCTCTACAAAGCCAGCGCCCCGGACGGCTTGACCATCGGCAACTTCATCGGCTCGCTGCTGTTGCAGCAAATCCTCGGCGACACCGGCGTGGAATTCGACGGCAAACGCTTCGAATGGTTGGGCGCGCCGGTGCAGGACGAAACCGTCTGCGCGCTCACCAAGGCGAGCGGCGTGACGAGTCTCGACCAGTGGTTCGCCGCCAAGAAGCCGGTGAAGCTCGGCGGCGAAGCGCCCGGCGCCAACGACTCGGACGTGCCGCGCATGCTACAAGCGACCTTAAAGCTGCCGCTACAATTGATCGAGGGCTACAAAGGGACGTCTTTTATCCGCATCGCCGCCGAAGCCGGCGAAGTCGACGGCGGCTGCTGGACGTGGGCGTCGATTCGGTCGACCTGGAAAAAAGGCATCGACTCGAAGGAAGTCCTCCCGATCATCCAGGTCAACGCCAAGAAGGCCCATGACATTCAGAACGTCCCCAACGCCATCGATCATACCAAGTCGCCGGAGGCCAAAGCACTCCTCGAAGCTGGCGTTCATGCACCATCGGCGATCCTGCGCGCCTACGCCCTGCCGCCGGGAACGCCAAAGGATAGATTGACCATCCTACGCAACGCCTTCGACGCCACCATGAAAGATAAAGAGTTCATCGCCGAGATTCTTAAAGGCAATTTGGAACTGGAGCCGCTCACCGGCAGCGAAGTCGAAACCATCGCGCGCAAGCTTTATCAGGTCGATCAAAGTTTGGTCGGCAAACTGCGCGAGATTTTAGTGCCGAAGAAATAAATCGATGAGGCTCTGCTAGCGCCAGCGCAGCACGTTCAAGACGTCCGAAAATTCATCGGTCCACAGGTCGCCGCCAAGCTGCCCATGGAGAAGCCGCCAACGGGGATCGTCGGTAAGCCGCTTGGGCATTTGGCCGGCGCGCGCCAATAGCACCCAGCGCGACGGATTTTTCCCTTCGGCGGTTTCCTCGGCGCTCACTTCGACATCGTCCTGAAGCAATGCCGTGAGTTGCAACTGCTTGGCGAGCCGGTCGAGCACCGGCGCCAGATCCATGTAGCGATTGGAAATATGGATGAGCAACAGCCCGTCCATGGCGGTCTTGCTAAGATAAAGCTCCAACGCTTGGCGCGTCAGCAGATGCATCGGGATCACATCCGAGCTGAAGGCATCGAGAACCAGAATATCGTAGCTACGATCCGGCGCTTTCGCCAACATGAGCCGGGCATCGCCGATCACCACGTCGATCCGCGGCGAGCAGTCCCGCATATAGGTGAACAGCCGCGGGTCACGCGCGACTCTCTCCATCAATGGATCGATCTCATAAAAAGTGAAATGCTGCGACGCCGCCCCATGGCAAGCCAACGCGCCGGTGCCAAGCCCGACAATCGCCACATGGTTCGCCGCGTCGCTCTGGGCACCGGCACGCAAAACTTGGCCGGCCGGTCCGCTGCGATGGTAATAGGTTAAGGGATGTAAGCGGTTGTCGGGGTCCAGATTCTGCGCGCCATGAATCGTCGTGCCGTGAAACAGCAGGCGGCGATGGCGAGCCGCGTCTTGGGTCACCCGATAGGCGCCAAAAAAGCTGCGGTCGCTGAAGATCGCCGCGCCAAAGAGCGGCGGGAACACCGCGGCGACGGCATAAAGGGCGACAAAGCCCAAGCCGAAACGCAGCGGGCCGGGCGCGAAGGACAAACAAACGATGGCGCTGACGCCAAAAACGATTAGCTGTAAGTTGGCCCGTGACATTCCCGGAACGAGGCGGGCAATTTCGACGAGACCGACCATGACGATCAACAAGAGCACCGGCAGCAACCAGTCCATTTTATTGCGTCTTACCCTGCCATCATCGGCGGTAAAGCTTGGCCGTGAAAAGGCCGCCGCGACCATCATCAACGGATACTCGACGACGCTGGTGAATATTTGCGGCGCCAAGACCGCGTTGAACATGCCGCCTAAGACGCCGCCGAGGGAGATCCAGAGATAGAAATTGGTCAAATGCGCCGGCGGCGGCCGGTCTTGGGCCAATCGGCCATGACACAAGGTCGCGGTGACGAAAAATGCTATGAGGTGCAGCGGCAAGACGATGTAGACGGGCGAAGTCGCACCCATGGCGACAGTGAGCGCCGCGCCGAGCAAAAGAAACGCCTGGCGGCGCACGAAGAATGGACTCAACATCCAGGCGCCGCCACCGAAGGCGCAAATGAATGACAACAGATACGCGGCCAACGTGATCACCCAGATCAGCGGCGCCGACACTACATCGGTGGTAATGTATGTAGTCACGCCGCACAGCAGGCTCGACGGCACCAGCGACCAAAAGAGCCAGCGCAGCCGGCGCGGCCAGGCAATCGGTGGCCCATCCTCAAGACGCGATTCGGTGTCAGCCTGGCTCCCAGCCTTACTATCCGCGGTGTCTATTGCCGGACGGGTCAACGCGCGTAAATACACTAGCGCGCACAAACCGACCAGCAGCGTCAAGCCGAGATACCCGTAGAACCAAAAGCGGCTTTGCTGCGGCAGCGTTAGGTTGGGTTCCACAAGGATTGGATAGGCGAGCAGGCCAGCGAGGCTGCCGCCATTACTCGCCGCGTAGAGGAAATAAGGATCGCGCGCGGCGCGATGCCGGCTTTGGGCAAACCAGTTTTGCAGCACCGGTGCGCCCGCGGCGATGATAAAAAAAGGGAAGCCAATGGCGATCGCTAACACGCCGAGAACCACCGCGGTGGGATGTGCCGCAGGCGCCGCCAGCCAGTCAACCGGTAGCGTCGCGTCACCGGCAAAAACAACATCACGGTGAAGATCAAAGCCAGGTGCAGCCAGGCATGGCGCCTGACACCGATCCAATGGCCAAAATAATGGGCGTAGGCGTAACCGACCAAAAACAAGCCCTGGTAAAATGCCAGGCTGGTATTCCAAACCGCTGGACTGCCGCCGAGATACGGCAGAATCATCTTGGCCATCATCGGTTCGATGATGAACAACAACGCCGCGTTGACGAACAAGGTGAGCGAATAAAGGAGGATCAAAATCGGTCCGATCGCTAGCTTGACTGAATGGCGTCTATGGAGAGCCGCAAAGCCGCGATCTTAATTCAGCGAGATTAACATATCGCGGCCGACGATCAATTGAAATTTTTCCAGGCTATACGCCACTAACGATGGACCTCACAGCTGAACCAGAAAACTCCACAGGAGAGTCGCCATGGCGGCAGCTTTTTGACGTGGCAAAGCAAAATATGAATTTTCTACGGCGCACGGGGCAAACGTTGAACACCGTGAAAACGATCCATCCTTTGCGCACCGAAGGTGGCGGTCACCGTTACCGCCGCTTGAGCACGCGCAAAATATTCGAATAGCTATCGGTCCAAAGATCGGGCCCAGCGTCAAGCTTCTCCCAGCGCCGGTCGTCGGCGAAGAGCTGCAAGGATTTCTCCACCCGGCTCATGATCACCCAAGTCGAAGAGAACTTTCCCTGATCGATTTCCGCTTCACTGCGCTCGTCGTCGGAGCGCACCAGCGCGTTTAATTTAAGTTCAGTGGCCAAGCGGCCGAGCACCGGTTCGAGATCGAGGTAGCGGTTGGAAATATGGATGGCGGCGATGCCGTCATCGGCGAGCTTGTCGATGTAGAGTTGCAACGCTTCCAAAGTCAGCAGATGAACTGGAATCGCGTCGGAGCTAAAGGCATCGAGCACCAGTAGATCGAAATGGCGTTGCGGCGCTTTCACCAATGACACTCGCGCATCGCCAATGGTGATGGCGAGCTTGGCCGGGCAGTCGCGCAGATAAGTGAACAGCTTGGGATCGCGGGCGATCCGTTCGATCAGCGGGTCAATCTCAAAAAACGTAAAAGACTGTCCCGGCTTGGCGTAGCAGGCCAAAGCGCCGCTGCCGAGCCCGACCAAACCGATATTGGCGTTGGCGCGCGGCTGGGCGAAGCTGTGAAAGATTTGCCCAATCGGCCCGCTCGGAAAATAGTAAGAGATCGGCGTCGTGCGCAGCTTAGCATCGAGGTTTTGCGTGCCGTGCAAGGTCGTACCGTGCAGCAACGATACTCGTGACGCGTCGGAGTTGAGCCTGACCCGATAGACGCCAAAGAAGCTCCGCCCCCTGAACAAAGTTGTCGAACCGCCCTCAGGCTCCACCACCGTCGCGAAGAACAGTGCCAATAGCGCCAAGCCAAAGCGCAGCGGCCGGCGCGCGAAAATAATGCAAGCCTTGACGCCAAGAGCGAACAGCACCGGGCTCTTCAATTCATTGGGCAGCCAGTCGATGGTGCGAAATGCGTAGGCCAAATAATAATAGCCGCAGCCCAACGCCACCGGCAGAACAACATCCCAAAGATTGAACTTCGCTTCGGTGCGGTCTTTGACCAGATAAGGCCGCAGCAGCACGGCGACGATGATCGCCACCGGATATTCTTCCAGGCGCAAAAACAGCCGTGGCGCGATCAGTGAATTGAACAGCCCGCCGAGCATGCCGCCCAGGGACAGCCAGAGATAAAATTCGGTCAGATAACGCGCCGGCGGCCGGTCTTCGGCGAGCCGGCCATGACAGACCACCGCGGTGACGAGAAATGTCAGCAGGTGGAGCCCGACCACCAACCAAGGATGAACGATCGCCTCGGCGAAGTAGTTTACCCCGGTAACGCAGAGGAGCAACGCTTGTGCGCGCACCATGAAGGGGTGCACAGCCCAACCGGGCCGGGCGAAGGCGAGCACGAAGGAGAGCAGATACAAACTCAGAGGTACGATCCAGAACAGCGGCACGGAAGCGACATCGGTGGTGATATAGGTGGTCGCGCCGAGCAGCAAACTCGACGGCGCGAAGGACCACAAGAGCCAGCGCAGGCGGCGCGACAAATGGACCGGCTCGCTAGCCGCCTCCGCGCTGTCAGGCGCGCGGGCGGCCGCGGACGCGCTCGGTTGGGCGCGCCACATCGGCCAGGCGCACAGCACCAGCAACAAGACCAGCGCGGCATAGCCGAAAAACCACAGGCGATTTTGTTCGCCTAGAGTCATGAACGGTTCGAGTAGCACGGGATAGGCGATCAAGCCGACAAAGCTGCCGAGATTGCTCGCGGCGTAGAGAAAATAGGGGTCTCCGGCATCTTTATCGCCAGTCTCGCCAAACCATTTCTGCAGCAACGGCGAGCCCGCCGATATGATGAAGAAAGGAAAACCGACGTTGGCGATCAACGCGCGCAAGATCGCCCAGGCCGGATAGCGGTCCAAGTCGGCAAGCGCATCGTGGCCAAAGCCCATCGGCAACAGCGCGATGGCCGCCAGCACCAGCAGCAGATGCAGCGCGCCATGGCGCCGCGAGCCCAGGGCGCCGCTGCCGACGTGGGCATAGATATAACCGGCGAGCAACGTGCCCTGAAAGAAAAACAGGCAAGTATTCCACACCGCCGGCCCGCCGCCGGCCAGCGGTAAAATCATTTTCCCCACCAACGGCTGGACCCAAAAGAGCAGCATCGCGTTGACGAAGATGGCGGTCGAAAATATCAAGCGGTTAGACAAGGTAGTCTCCTCAAGCGTTTGGCGTTGGCGATGCTAGCATCAATCCTAGCCAAGCAAAATCAAACCGAACGCAGTGCAGCCGAAATTGCGTCGTGATTGCGAGCGAATTGACATGCAAGCCTGCCGTTGGGTACAACCAGCTAGAGGTGAAACATGGTACAAGACCTTTCATTAAACCAACTGCGCGAGCTGGCCGAGCGCGCCGCGCTCAAGCTGCCAGACGATGAGCTCGCCAAGTTATTGCCCGGCGTCAACCGGGCGCGCCGGCAAGCCGATGAACTGCGCCAACTCGTAAATGCCCAGACCGAACCCGCCGGCCATTTCGGCGCGGACAAGGGGAACTGACCATGGCCGCCAGCGAACTTTGCTATTTGACGATTGGCGAAGCCGGAATCGGCCTGCGCCAGAAACATTTTTCAGCCGTCGAGCTCGCCGACGCCTGCCTCGATCGTATCGATGCCCATGATGCCAAGCTCCATAGCTTCATCACCCTGACCGCGGACCTCGCCCTGGAGCAAGCGCGTCAAGCGGATAAAGAATTGAGTACCGGTCACGACCGCGGCCCACTGCACGGCATACCGATCGCGCTCAAGGACCTCTACGCCACCAAAGGCATCCGCACCACTTGCCACTCGGCGGTGTTGGCAAACTGGATTCCCGACCACGACGCCACTACCGTGATCAAACTTCGCGACGCCGGCACCGTGCTACTGGGAAAACTTGGCATGCATGAGTTCGCCTTCGGCGGCCCGTCGGTGGACGCGCCCTTCCCTGCGGTGCGCAATCCGTGGAACCTAGCGCATATCCCCGGCGGATCGAGCAGTGGTTCCGGCGCGGCGTTGGCCGCCGGCTTTTGCTATGGCGCGCTGGGCTCGGACACCGGCGGCTCGATCCGCACGCCGGCATCGCACTGCGGCATCGTCGGCATCAAGCCGACCTACGGCCGCTGCAGCCGCTATGGCGTCATCCCGCTCAGCTGGTCGTTGGATCACACCGGCCCCATGGCGCGCAGCGTCGAAGATTGCGCGATCCTGCTGCAAGTCCTGGCCGGCTACGACGCGCTGGACAACGCCTCGGCAAACGTCGCCGTGCCGAATTTTCAAACCGGCATGAAGGATGGCATCAAAAGCCTGCGCGTCGGCGTGCCGCGAAACAATTGGTTCAATGAGAATTTGGGCATCGACCCGCAAACCGAATCGGCCTTCAATCAAGCTCTCCAAGTGCTCGAAAGCCTCGGCGCGCAAATCGTCGACATCGACGGCCAGCCGTTCTCGCTAGCGCGCAAAGCCAACCAGACCATCCTAACCTGCGAAGCCTACGCCTATCACGAAGCGACTTATCAAAAGACGCCGATGAAGTTCGGCAGCAGCGTGCGCCGGCGTATGCTCGAAGGCGCGTTTCTCAGCGCCGCCGACTATCTCACCGCCCAACGCGCCCGCGCCGTGCTCAACGACCAAATCCGCGCCAACTTCGCCACCGTCGACGTCTTCGCCGTCCCCGGCGCCGCCCGCCCGCCGGAAGCATTCGATAATATGGACCCCAACGAACAGAACATGCGGCCGAGCTTCACCAACCCGTTTAACCTGGGCGGTCTACCGGCGATCTCGGTGCCCTGCGGATTCACGGAAGGGAATCTACCGGCAGGAATTCAATTCGTCGCGCCGGCGTTCGAAGAGGCAACTTGTTTTCGAGTTGGCTACGCTTATGAGCAGGCGACGGAGTGGCACAATCATAGACCCGCCATCTAGTTTTTTAACAGCATAGGAGGGACTGACTCATGGCTAGTCGGGAACCGGCGACGATTGAACGGTCCATTCTCATGTTGCGAGGGCAGCGGGTCATCCTCGCCGCCGAGCTGGCGAGAATCTATGGCGTCGAAACCCGTGTGCTCAATCAAGCCGTGAAACGAAATCGGGAGCGATTTCCAGAAGACTTCACATTTCAACTGACCCGCGGTGAGACCAGGTCAATCTTACGTTCAAGATCACAGTCTGTGATCTTGAAACGGGGCGCCAATATCAAATATCTACCCTATGTGTTCACCGAACATGGCGCCATCATGGCCGCTAATGTGCTTAACAGCCGCCATGCGGTACGCATGAGCGTCTACGTGGTCCGAGTATTTATTCGGCTTCGTCAAACCGTCGAGATCCATAAAGATGTCAGGGCAAAGCTCGCCGACTTGGAACGCGCCGTCACGGCGCAGGACACTGACATCAAGACGCTCTTTGCCGCGGTGCGCCAGTTGATGGCGCCGCCTGAGCCGAAGAAAAGAAGAATCGGATTCCTGGTCGAAGAAAAAGCGGCGCCCTATGGAAGAAAGTGACTTGCCGCCCACGGAATTCGAACGGATCCTCTGGGCTCTATCTATCTTTCCCAAACACCCGGAAATACATCTCCGCCAGGGCCGGCTCCATGCTGCGCGCGGCGGCGAGTTCTTTTTGCATCGACGGCTCAAGGTGGGCGCGCGCGGCCTCGGCAATTTGAAGCACTTCCATCTCATCGATTTTAGTTAACCGCCCGCCGGCGACCACCACTTCGCCATTGACCAGCACGGTATCGACGTTGCTGCCGTTCTCGCAGAAGACTATCTGATTAACGACATCGTTGAGCGGCCGGTAGGCTGCCGAATCACGGCGCAAGAGAACAATATCGGCGAGCTTGCCGACGGCGATCATACCGGCATCCAAGCCGAAGGTGCGCGCGCCATTGCGCGTTGCCATCGCCAGCGCTTGCGCCGGGGAGACCCACTGATTGAAGTCGCTGCCGGCGTGGTTGTGGATGAGCGACACTAAGCGCGCGGCGTCGAACATATTTTGATTGTCATTAGACGCCGCGCCGTCGGTGCCGAGAGCGACGTTGACGCCGGCGGCGAGAAACTCTTTGACCTTGGCCAGGCCGCTGCCGATGCGTAGATTACTCGCCGGGTTGTGTACCGGCGTGGCGCCGCGCTGGGCGAACAGCTCCACGTCATCATCTTCGATCCAGATCGAATGAGCGCAGGACAGATTGGCGCCGACCATGCCGAGAGAATCCAAGTGGCGCAACAGCGAATGGCCGTAGAGGCTGTTGCCCTGGACCTGCTGCGCTTTGGTCTCCGCCAGGTGAATGTGCAGCGGCAGATTGCTCTTGCGCGCGATGTCGGCGCAGCCCGTGAGCAGCTCATCGGTACAGCGCTGTACCGCCGACGGCCCTGGGCAGGCGGTGGTCAATTTATCCGGCGCGTGGAAGGTCGCGACGAACTCTTCGCATTCATCGAGCCACGCTCGCGTCGACTTGGCTTCGCTGGCGCTCATGCGTTTGAGCTCGTCGTTCAAGCTCACGTCGGTTTGACCGAGCGGGATGGTGTCTTCGTAGTTCTTGTCGGTGACGGTCAGCGCCGCCACATGGCGCAGACCCAAATCGCGCATCGCCCGGATCGCCGCTCCGGCGCCCATGAACTTGCACGCCGCGCTGCCGGCAAAGTGATCGAGCACCGTGGTCGCGCCGTTCTTGAGCATCTCCATTCCGCCCAATAGTGCGCTAGCGTAAAAATCATCCTCGCGCATGTCGCGCAGCGATGCCCGGTAGTAGGCGCGCCAGATCTCCAGCGGCTTACTCGGCATCATGCCGCGCACCAGATTGGCCGCCGAGTGGCAGTGCGCGTTGACCATGCCCGGCATAGCGATCATCCGGCCAGCGTCGATGACCATATCGAAGGGCCCCGCCGGCACCCTTTCAGCCGGCCCCGCGTAAGCGATTCGATTGCCATCGATCACGATGGCGCCCTTGTCGACGACATCGTTGCTATCATTCATCGTCACGATCAATGGATTTTCAATCAGAGTTTTCATCGTATCCTCGCTGAGGCTGTAAGATTGACTCGCGGTTGCCCATCCCATACATGTTTTACCGACACCGAACAAATATACATCCGACGATCAAGTTGGGAGAAATATGAAACGCGCTCTAGGATTAGTCATCATCGCCGCGGTCATGCTACTGGCGCCGCGTCACGCCGCCGCCGCGGAAATCATTCATGTTGGGCTCGCCGGCCTATCCGGCAATCTGATTCATCCGTTCATCGCCCGCGACCAGGGGTTTTTCCAGAAGTATGGCATCGACGCGCGGCTGGTGGTGTTCGAAGGCGGTTCGGTATTGTCCCAAGCGGCGATCGCCGGTGAAGTGAAGTTCTCGATCACCTCCGGGCCGGTGACCATCACGTCGCGCTCCCAGGGCGCCGACACGATCATCGTCGCCAGCTACATGAACGTCTTGCCCTACAGCATGGTCACAGCCAAGGGCATCGCGGGTTGGGAGCAACTCAAAGGCAAACGGGTCGCCATCAGCCGTTTCGGCTCGGGCACCGACACCGCGGTGCGCTTGGTGTTGGAAAAGTTCAATCTCGACCCGACGAAGGATGTCACCATCGTCCAGCTCGGCGCTCAGCCGAGCCGATTCGCCGGCTTGGTCAATGGCGCGGTTGACGCGACAATCATCGCCCCGCCCTTCGACATCACGGCGAAAAAGATGGGCTACCATATCTTGACCAACATCGCCGAGTTGGGCATCCCCTATCCCCAGGAAGTGATCGAGACCACCGATCGTTATCTGCGCGAGCAGCCGGCGCTGGCGAAGAATTTTCTCAAAGCTTTCCTCGAAGGTATCCATTACGGACTGACCAACAAGGACGGCGCGAAAAAGATCATGGCTAAGTATTTGAAGATCACCGACCCGGAAATCCTCGAAGCCACCTACCAAAGCTACGCCCAAACCACCGACCGCCGCATGTTGCCGAACATGCAGGGCATGCAAATCGGCTACGACGAAGTCGCCCGCCGCGTGCCGGCGGCCAAGACCAAAAAGCCCGCCGACTACGTCAACACCCGTTTGCTCAACGAGTTGGAAAAAGAAGGTTTCTTCAAGCAGCTACAGAAATAACTGGCCAGCTCAAAGCGCCGCC
Source organism: Syntrophobacter sp. SbD2 (assembly GCA_945889495.1). Classification (GTDB taxonomy): domain Bacteria; phylum Desulfobacterota; class Binatia; order UBA9968; family UBA9968; genus DP-20. The sequence goes on from CAMDBU010000081.1 coordinate 11,316, forward strand.
GCGAGAAGCGCGTCCGATGGGCACCTAGACAAAGCCCATCTTCCGGCCCCAATTTTCCGGGTCCTTCAAAAAGTCGATGATCTGCGAGTTCTGCTCGGCGGTGAAATAGTTCTTGCTCGTGCCGGTGTCCAAGACATCATCCCAGTTGGCCAGGACGTGCAACGCGATGTCGTTTTTCGCTAAGGCCGCCTTGCCTTCATGCTGGTTCAACCGGTCCGAGGCGTAGTCGAACACGCACAAACAATGGGTCATCTTGGCGCCGGCGCCGCGCACGCCGATGTTGAAGCGCAACTTGCTCAAGCCGTCGGTGATCAAGTCCTCGACCATCAGCACGCGCTTGCCTGGTTCGAGTATGCCTTCGATCTGTTTAGTGCCACCGTAGCCTTTGGGCTGCTTGCGGATATAGATCATCGGCTTCTTGCAGATATGCGCGACAAACGCCGCGTAGGGAATCCCCGCGGTCTCGCCGCCGGCCACCACGTCGAAGTTGTCGAAACCGATATCCGTCTCGGCCATCTTAGCCAACGCCGTGACGATATATTCGCGCTCGGCGGCAAACGACAACAGCTTGCGGCAGTCGATATAGACGGGAGAAATCCGCCCGGAGACGAATACGTAGGGCTTGTCTTTGTAAACCGCGATGGACTCAGTGGACAGCAACATCTCGGCGACTTTCTTGGACACTTCGCTCATAGAAAAACCTCGCTGACTTTTGGATTAAGGCAACGTCTTAACATAGCGATACCCGGTTTCCAATAAACGAGATGGACGATTTGCCGGTCTTGCCGATAGAACCAGGCGGATTGTCATTCAAGGCCGAATTCATGGTATTCTCACACTGCGACCGGAGAGATGACCATGGCCAAACAAGAAAAGACCCGCTTAACCGCGAGCGAATACTTAGGGATCGAGCGCGCTTCAGAGGTCAAGCACGAGTTTGCCTTCGGCGAGATCTACGCCATGAGCGGGGCATCGGCGCGCCATGTCGCCATCGTCAGCAACATCGTCGCCGCATTACACAGTCAACTGCGGCAGCGGCCTTGCCAAGTTTACTCAACCGATTTGCGCCTGAGCGTGGCCGCCGGTCATCGCTACACCTACCCCGATGTGATCGTCGTGTGCGACAAGCCGCAATTTTTGGACAAGGAACTCGACACGCTGTTGAACCCCGATCTAATTGTCGAGGTGCTCAGCGAGTCGACGAGAAACTACGACCGCGGCGACAAGTTCCAGCAGTACCGCGGCATCCCATCGTTTCGCGAGTACCTGCTGGTCGATCAAGCCAAAGCCCATGTTGAAAGGTACTCAAAGCAGAGCGACGGGACTTGGTCCTTGTGGGAAACCGACGACATCAACGCAACAGTCCAACTCGACGCACTTGGCGCCACGCTGAAACTCGATGAGATTTACCTGAAGATCGACTTAGCCACCGAGGATGAGCCCGCCAGTTAGCCCTCCTCCGAAAATTAATTCAGCAGATACGCGGCGATTGTTCCGGACCTTCCCTCGCCCCTCGCGGACGGTGTCGGAATAGGACGTTCGCCCTTCGAGAGCCTCAGAACGAACGGGGAATTGCTTGAAATCACTGCCAAGCGACTCCGTTCGTGGCGCGGTGCTCGAACCATGAACGAAATTGCGACACAGTCAGTTGCGGGAGAAAGTTCTCCCGAGCTCTGTCAAAGGGATCGAAATGACGATCATTCCGAACTTTGCGCCTTGGCGCCTTTGCGGGAGGATATTCCGAGTTGGTGAGAGACGACTGAACCCGACTGCTGCGCGAATAGCCGGCGCTATCCGGCAGCTCGGGTATAGCGGCGGGTCATTTTAGTTTGATCGAGAAACCTTTGGTTTCTTTCTTAGCGCGCTTGTCGGCACGCTTTTCCATCATCGTTTTCTGTGGCTTTTTCTTGCCTTGTTTCTTCGAGTCCATACCTTTGCTCATGTGCGTCGCTCCTGTTCACCGCGATTGCAGGGCGTTACGTCTCAGAAACGCAACCCGTCGATATTGATCGCCTCGTCCACACGATTATTTTCCACAGCAGTTTTTGAATTTCTTGCCGCTGCCACAAACACAGGCCTCGTTGCGCCCGACTTTCTTCGCCACCGCCACCGGCTTGGGCGGATTCAACAAACGCTCCAGGTCGCCGACATCCTCGGCCTGGTTCGGGTCGATGGCGATGCGGCACTCCCAGCCATGCTTCTCAAAGGTTGCGCTCACTTCCGTGAACCGCGCCTCCGACTGCACCCGCACCACCGCCGGATTTTTCTCACTGCCCAACTTGGCGTTTCGCTTCGGCCCGAAGTTGCTCATTAGGCTGCTGGCACCGACGCTACTGCGCATGGTCCCGATATCGCTGATTCGATTGCTCATGGTGGGTATTATTCCAGTTATTCGCCCACATAGCTATGCGCACAGCGACTTCCGCCACGGCATCAGCGGAAATCGGTCAAAGCACGAAAGCGAGGGACGAGGAAGAAGGGCTTTCCCAATTTCGTGCCTTTCGTGTTGTTCGTGGTTCAATTTCCCCGTCCGAATCTTCGTATCGGTTGCCGGAATTCTCGGAGAAGATTTTTTAACCACGAAAGGCACGAAAGACACGAAATGGGGGCCACCGGAAATTTCCGCTCTCCGAGTCCAAATATGGAGAGAAACGTCTTGGCCAGCTCAAAACGATTTCCTCGGTTCGGTCTTTCCGAATCCGATTTTCGTGTGTTTCGTGTTTTTCGTGGTTAATACTCCCCTTCCGGCTCTGCGGCTTACTCACCGGATTTTTCGGAAGAAGATTTTTTAACCACGAAAAGCACGAAATGGGATTCGTTCGGATCACAACACCAGCCGCACCACTTGCACCTTCGGATGGTGGCTGAAATTGACTAGCAACCCCAAACGCAATCCGGTCGCCTTGAGGTAGTTCAAGACTTGCGCGCGGTGTTCCGGTCCGAGATCCTTGACCGCTTTGATCTCTACCACGATTTGACCAAAGCAGAGAAAATCGGCGCGATAGGTTTGTTGCAAAACCTCGCCCTTGTATTCGAGGGTCAATTCCTTCTGCGCTTCATACGGAATGTCGCGCTGGCGAAACTCTAAAGCCAGGCACTCTTGATAAACCGCTTCGAGAAAACCACTGCCCAGCTCTCGATAAACTTCATACACCGCCCCCTGAATCGCGTAACTCTCGTCGCGAAACAAAACCCCAGCGGAGTATTCTTGATCCATGGACCCATCCGATTTTCGTGTGTTTCGTGTTTTTCGTGGTTTAAATTCCTCTTCCGATTCTTGATCCTATTGACCGGATGATTTCGGAAAAAGATTATTAACCACGAAAAGCACGAAATACACGAAAAGGGATTTCCGAACTTTCGTGCCTTTCGTGTCTTTCGTGGTTAACTCCCCTTCCCAATCTACCGCAGCCTATACTTCCGCTCGATCTCCTCGACATATCCGCTCTTCGCCACCTTGGTGAGTATCCGCTGATCGAGCAGCTCTTCGACGTTGAAGCCGCGAATCTTCGGATCGCGTAGCGCGATGATGTCCTGGGCGGTTTTCAGGCCTCGCGGCGTAACGAAGGTATAGGACGTCAGGTCGTCGAGCAGAAACTTGTACCCGACTTCGGCCAGTTGACGGTCGACTTTGAGATATTTTTGCAGCAACGCGACGCCGCGCTCTTTGTTCGCGCGCATGAAGGCGCTCGACTCGATCATCGCTTTGATGAAGTTCTCGATGGTCTGGGGATTTTTGTTGACGAAGCTCTCGGCGCACATGAACGGGCTCGACGGTAGCGCGATCTTACTCAGATCGAATAACGACTTCACCCCCAGCGATTGCAATCGCGCCGCTTGCATCTTGTCCAACGCCGCGCCGTCGATGATACCGGCGGCGAGCGACTGGGCGATCACCGTGCTGTCGCCGATGGCTTGGATGCTGATGTTGTCTTTCTGCGGGTCGAGGCCCATTTCGCGCAAGGACAGCATGGTCAGACTCCAGAGCAAGCCGCTGAAATCCTGCACGCCGACTTTCTTGCCGCGCAAGTCGCTTGGTTTCGAAATCGATGGACCGACCAGGAAATCATAGGAGGCGCGCTCGGCGAACAGCGACAAGATAATTTTCAGCTTGGCGCCTTGAGCGGCGGCGGTGAGCATGCTCGACGCGCTGCCGCGGACGAACTGGACCTCGTTGGACACCAGCGCCGTGACCTGGATCGGCGCGCTGCGCACCGCGACCAAGTCGGCCTCCAAGCCGTGGCGAGCGAAGATGCCTTCGTCTCTGGCCAGCCACACCGGCGTCCCCGACGCCGACACGCCGGAATAGGCGATGCGAATCGGCTCGGCGCCCGCCGGCGCGGCGGACAACAGCAGTACAGCGATCAACAACAATCTCGTAGCGACCATGGCGACAACCTCCCAGTTCGGTTAAGAGAGTTGATATTGAATCCCAGGCGAAGCTATTGGGCCGCTTCTAACATGGCAGCAGTCCGGCTGACAATGACAATCGGCGCGGACGGAGATTTCCTTTCTCAGCCGCGCTCGGAACTGCTAAACTGCCGTTGAATGAAGCGTCAAATCACGGTAATCGATCGTTCCACCCTCCCCGCCATCAACCAGCGCCGCCTCATGCGCGACCTGAACGCCATCGGCCGCATCGGCATTGGCAATCGCGGCGGGGTGACCCGGTTGGTTTTCTCGATCAAGGAGCTGCGCAGCCGCCAGGTGCTGATTCATCTCCTGCGCCAGGCCGGACTGAAGATTCACATCGACAGCATCGGCAACATCTTCGGCCGGCTCGAAGGCAGCGATGCGAAAGCGCCGGCGGTGCTGTCGGGTTCGCATCTCGACACGGTGATTCATGGCGGCAAGTATGACGGGCCGGTGGGCGTCATCGGCGCACTCGAAGCGATTCGCACCATCAAGGAGAACCGGATCGACATCCGCGCGCCGCTGGAAGTGGTCTGCTTCGTCGGCGAGGAGTCGAGCCGATTTGGCTTTTCCACCCTCGGTAGCAGCCTGGTCGCCGGCGAAGTGCATGCGAAGGATCTCGCCAACGCGGTGGACGCCCAGGGCACCAAACTAGCCGACGTGCTGGCCAGTCTCGGCATCACGCGGAAAAATCTCCGCGGCCTGGCGCGCGATCCGAAGACTCTCAAGGCCTATTTCGAGCTGCACATCGAGCAAGGGCCGATCTTGGAAGCGATCGGCAAGCGCATCGGCCTGGTCACCTCCATCGCCGCGCCGAGCCGGTTTCGCATCACATTCACCGGCCAGGCCGACCACTCCGGCACCACGCCCATGGAGATGCGCAAGGACGCCTTGGTCGCCGCGGCCAAGCTGATCGAATTCATCGAAACCACTTGCCGCAAATTCACCACCATGGCCAAAGGCCGGGTAGTCGGCACCGTCGGCGCCCTGAAGATCGAGCCCGGCGTGATCAACGCCGTGCCGGGCAAGACCGAGTTGCTAGTCGACATCCGCGCGATCACCGCGCCGGCGAAAAACCGCGTCGCTAAAATGGTCAAGGCGGAGGCTCAGCACATCGCCGACCAACGCAACATCGGCGTGGAAGTTTTAACCATCCGCGAAGAAGACCCGGTGCCGCTCGACAAGCGCTTGCTGCGCGTGACCAAAGCGATCTGCGACGAGAAGAAGCTGGTCTACGAAATCATGCCGTCGGGCGCCGGCCATGACGCCATGCAGATGGCCAAGATCACCCCGGCGGCGATGATCTTCATCCCGAGCCAGCGCGGCATCAGCCACAACCCGCTTGAATGGACCGGCCCCGACGACATCGCCCTGGGCACGCAGCTGTTGATGGAGACGATGATCCGAGTGGCCAATGAATAGCAGTAAAGAGTGGCGGACTCGGATGTCTCTCGCAAAGGCGCAAAGACGCTAAGTTCAGAGTTCGGAATCTACCTTTCCTAACCTTTGCGCCTTGGCGCCTTTGCGAGAAAAATTTCTTAACTATCGCCCCCACACCGGAGTAACCATGGCAAAAGCACTCGGCAAATCGAAGAAGACACGCATTCTCACCTCCGCCCAAGTTGCGGCGATCTTCGCGCGCTTCGCGCGGGATATGGCCAAAGCCTACGGCAATCTCGACCAGGTGGTCTTCATCGGCATCCGCACCCGCGGCCCGTATGTCGCCAAACGGCTGGCGGCGCTGATCAAGAAGCGCCACAAGAAAGACATCCCCATCGGCGAGATGGACATCACGCTGTACCGCGACGATCTGAACGCGCTCCTGCCCGGCGGCACCATCGACCACACGCGCATCCCCTTCGACATCGCCAACAAGATCGTCGTGCTGTTCGACGATGTCTTGCACACCGGCCGTACCGTGCGCGCCGCCGTCGATCATCTGATCGATCTGGGCCGGCCGCGCATGATCCATCTCGCCGTGATGATCGACCGCGGCGGCCGCGAACTGCCCATCGCCGCCAACTACGTCGGCAAAAAGATTGCGCTCAAAGCCGGCGGCAACGTCGAAGTGCGGCTGAAAGAAGTTGACCGCACCGATGAAGTTGTCGTGCAATGAGAAGCCGGATACTCACCACAGAGGGCACAGAGGGAAGATTCGGAGTCGGAAGATTGGCCGCAAAGAACGCAAAGGGCGCAAAATAGATTTCCGAAATCAGATTCGGCCGTAGGGGCGAAAAATCTTTCGTCCCTCCTCGAATAGCCCACGACGACATTTAAACCAAATTCTCTTGACACAAACGAGCCCCCATGGTGATTTACGCCACGAGGGCTTTTCTGTATGGAGAATAATCACATGAAGCATAAATACTTACTGCTGGCCGGCGCGATTTTGACTTTGCTCGCGGGCCACGCCGACGCCCGGGACGTGGTCATCGTCACGTCGTTTCCCAAGGAACTGTTCGAGACCTACAAGAAAACCTTCGAGGCCAAACATCCCGGCACCACGGTGGTGATCAACAGCAAACAGACCAACGCCGGGGTCACTTACCTGCGCGAGACCAAGGCCAAGCCCGAGGCGGATATTTTTTGGGTCAGCGCGCCGGATGCGTTTCAGACCCTCGACAATGACGGCTTATTGGAAAAGTACGCGCCGCCCAAGGAGATCATGGCCAAGATCCCGGCCAAGATCGGCAACTTTCCGATCCACGATCCCGACGGCAAATATTTCGGCTTCGCGATCAGCGGCTACGGCTTGATGTGGAATAAGAACTACATGAAAGCGCACAAGCTGCCGCCGCCCAAGGAATGGACCGACTTGATCCAGCCGCGCTACTACAATCACCTGATCATCAGCGCGCCGTCGCGCAGCGGGACAACGCACTTGACCGTCGAGACCATCCTCCAAGCCTACGGCTGGGACAAGGGCTGGGCGCTGCTCCTCAACGCCGGCGGCAACATGGGCAGCATCACCGAGCGCAGCTTCGGCGTGCCCGAAGCGGTGATTAGCGGCCAATACGGTATCGGTGTGGTTATAGACTTTTTCGGCCTATCGGCCATCGCCAGCGGCCAGCCGGTGGAGTTCGCCTATCCGAGTCTAACCTCGGTGGTGCCGGCCAGCGTCGGCATCGTCAAAGGCGGCCCCAATCCCCAGGAAGCGCGCGCCTTCGTCAACTACCTGCTGAGCGAAGCCGGACAGACCGTGCTGTTCGCCCCCGAAATCGCCCGGCTGCCGGTGATCCCGGAGCTCTACGCCAAGGCGCCCAAGGATTATCCCAACCCGTTCAAGAAGAAATTGGGCGGCGTGGAGTTCAACGACGAGCTGTCGTCCAACCGGCGCGACGTCGTCAACTCGCTGTACGACCACATCATCACCTTCCGTCATAAAGAGTTGCGCGAAGCCTGGAAAAGTATTTACACAGCCGAAGAAACGCTAGCCAAAAGCAAAGCGGTCAACGCCGCCCAGGGCAAATCGCTGATCGCCGACGCGCGCAAACTGGCGAGCCAGATCCCGATCTCCGACAAACGCGCCGCCGACAAGGAGGTCACCGGCGCCTTCAAATCGAAATCCGGCGTCAAATCCCAGCTCGAAACCGAATGGGAAACCGCCGCCCGCGGCAATTATACAAAGGCCAAAGAACTGGCGGAAAAAGCCTTGAGCTTGGCGAAGTAGCGAAAGCGAAGAAAAGACAAATCCGGATTTTCTCTCGCAAAGGCGCAAAGACGCCAAGTTCGGGAAATAGGATTACCCTTCGTCTCCGAACTTTGCGAGCTTAGCGTCTTTGCGAGAGATATTCCGAATCCGACCCATGCCACCCACGACCACCGCCACCTTCGCTCCACCGCGCCAACGCACCGACTGGTGGCAAGGCGGCATCATGGCCGCGCTGTTGCTCGTTCTCACCGCGTTCATTCTCTATCCGGTGTTGCGCGTGCTGTGGATTTCGGTCAGCGACGATCAGAGCAATTTCACGCTGATTCACTTTGGCAATTTTTTCCGCCGGCCGCTGTTTCGCGAAGCGCTGTGGAACACGCTGTGGAGCGGCGCCCTGGTGGTGATTTTTAGCGCGATCCTAGCTCTGCCGCTGGCTTACGTCCTGGCGCGTTACGAGTTTCGCGGCAAGCTATTGTTGCAAACCGCAGCGACCCTGCCGCTGGTAATCCCGCCGTTTGTCGGCGCGGTGGCCTTGCAATTGATTCTCGGCCGCAGCGGCATGGTTAACCTATTGCTCATGGACTGGTTCGACATCTCGATCCCGTTCATGGAGGGGCTCACCGGCGTGGTGATCGTCCAGACCCTACACTTTTTTCCTTTCATCCTGCTCAACACCGTGGTCTCGCTGTCCAACATCGACGCATCGCTCGAAGAGATGGCGCAAAACCTGGGCTGCCATGGCTTGCGGCTGTTTCGCCGGGTCACCCTGCCGCTGATGCTGCCGGGTTTCATCGCCGGCTCGCTGTTGACCTTCATCCGCGCCATCGACGATCTCGGCACGCCGCTGATGTTGAACCAAAAAAACCTGCTCGCGCCCCAGGCCTATCTGCGCATCACCACCATCGGCATGGACGATGTCGATGGCTACGTGGTTTGTGTCGTTCTCGTGGTGCTGTCCATGGTGACGCTGCTAGCGGCGCGCAAGTACTTGAGCCTGGCCGAGTACGCCACCGTGCAGCGCGCCGCGCCGGTGGCGCGCCGGCTCCAGGGAAAAAATCTCGCCATTGTCTGGTTCGTCATCGCGCTGACTCTCGGCATCAGCCTGCTGCCCCATATCGGCATCGTCATGCTGTCCTTCGCCAAGGTCTGGAGCTTTTCGCTTCTGCCGTCGAGTTATACCCTCGGTCACTATGAAGAAATCCTGTTTCGCGTGCCGCACTTCGTCATCAACACTTTGATCTACACCCTGCTCGCCGCCGGTCTCGATATCATCCTTGGCGCCGCCATCGCATTTTTGCTCCTGCGCACCGGTGTGCCCGGACGAAATTTTCTCGACGCAGTGGCGACCATGCCACTGGCGATTCCCGGCGTCGTCTTGGCCGTCGGTTATCTGCGGGTGTTTCACGGCTGGGACTTTCCTGGCCTGGGCGCGCCGCTGACTTCGTCATGGGTGATTTTGGTGATCGCCTATACCATGCGCCGATTGCCCTACACCGTGCGCGCTTGCTACGCCGCCCTGCAGCAGGTTCATATCAGCCTCGAAGAGTCGGCGCAAAATTTGGGCGCTAACCGGCTGTGCACATTTATTAAAATCACCCTGCCGATGATCGGCGGCGGTTTGGTCGCCGGCGGGCTCATCGCCTTTGTCACCTCCTGCGTCGAGCTCGCCTCCACCATCATGCTGGTGCCGCGCATCGAGCTCGGGCCGATCTCCTACGGGATTTATCTTTACATGCAGAGTCCGCTCGGCCGCGGCGCCGGCGCCGCCTTGGGCGTGGTGGCGATCCTGTTGGTCTCCCTCGGCACCTACCTCACCCACCGGGTGTTCGGCGGACGGGCCGGTAACGCCTTTCGAGTTTAGCTATGAAGCCCGCTCACGTCAGACTGGAAAATATCGCCAAGCGCTACGGCGAGCAGTGGGTGGTGCGCGGCGTTAACCTGAACATCCGCGCCGGCGATTTTTTTACCTTCTTGGGCCCCAGCGGCTGCGGCAAAACCACGCTGTTGAGAATGATCGCCGGCTTCGCCATTCCGGATGAAGGCGCGATTTATCTCGACGACCAAGAGGTCAGCCGCATGCCGCCCTGGCAGCGCGACCTCGGTATGGTATTTCAAAACTACGCGCTCTGGCCCCATCTGACGGTGTTTGAGAACATCGCCTTCGGTCTGCGCGAGCGCAAGATACCGCGCGCTGAGATTAACCAGCGAGTCCACCAAGCGCTGGAAATGGTCGACTTGAAAGGACGCGAATCGCGCCGCCCATCGCAACTCTCCGGCGGCCAGCAGCAGCGCGTCGCCCTGGCGCGCACCCTGGTGATCCAGCCGCGCGTCTTGCTGCTCGACGAACCGCTCAGTAACCTCGACGCCAAGCTGCGCGTCGAGATGCGCCTGGAGCTGTTGAAACTGCAAAGGGATTTGGGCCTGACAACGATCTACGTCACCCACGATCAGGAAGAAGCGCTGGCGATGTCGAGCCAAATCGCCGTCATCAATCGCGGTGAAGTAATCCAAGTGGCGCCGCCGCGAACCATCTACGAGCAGCCCGCCGACAACTTCGTCGCCGCCTTTGTCGGCCAAGCGAACTTGATCCCGGGAAAAGTGCGCGCCCGCATGGACGCCATGCTGACCATCGAAGTCGGCGCGGGAAATAATAATATTGTCCAGGTTGTGGATGCCGGGAAAAATTTTCAGCCCGGCGACTCGGTGCAGCTTTGCCTGCGGCCAGAGGCGCTCGAACTCTCGCTCGCGGGCGCTGACAGGCCTACGATGAACCAGATCGACGGCAAGATCGTCGCCGCCGCCTATCAAGGCGCGTCGGTCGAATATGAAGTGGCCGCACTGGGAATGATTGTCAAAGCGCGCGTCGCCCATGCCAAAGGACAGGGGCTGTTTCAACGCGGTGATGCGGTGAGATTAGCTTTCGCGCCCGAAGCGGCCAATTGCCTGGCCCCTTCCAATGGCGCGTAACCATGCTGCGGTGGATCAGGGAAATGAAATCAGCCTGAATATCGAGCGCGCGGTTAAGCCGACTTGAGTTGTGCCGTCGCCAAGGACAATGCCGCTTGTACGGGAAAATTCATCGAGACCTTGGTGCCGATGCCCGGTTTGCTGGTGATATTCAGTGTGCCGCCAATCAGCTCGGTCATGCGGCGCGCCACCGTGAGGCCGATGCCGAGGCCCGAGAACGCGCGCTGGGTCGAGTTGTCCCCTTGATGGAACGGCTCGAAGATCGAATCTATCTTGCTTTGCTCGATGCCGACCCCGGTATCCTCAATGGCAAAGCCCATCGCCGCGCGATCCGCCGAAGGGCCGACCTTAACGGTAATTTCCCCATGGGTGGTGAACTTTACCGCGTTGTTTAACACGTTTTGAAATACTCGATCGACCTTGGCGCGATCGTTGACCATCGACAGATCGCCGTCGGCGAACTGCACGGTAAACCGCAAGCCTTTGTCGTGGATCATCTTTTGATGGCGCTTGACCGCTTCGTTAACCACCTCGCGGGGGTCGAACTTCTCCACCGTGGCGGCGGCATCGCCGGCATTGAGGGAAGTCATCCACAAGACGTTGTCGATCAACTCCAAGAGCTCTTCGGAATTCCGATAGACGGTCTCCAAGACTTTCTGCTGCTCATCGCTTAGCTTGCCAATCACCTGATTGAGCAGCAAATAAACGAAGCCAACCACCACGCTGAGCGGCGTGCGCAGCTCATGGGAAATATTGGAGAGAAAATCCGTCTTCACCTGGCGCAGCTTCGCCTTGGCGGTGCGCCGCTCCAGGCCGCGCCGAACCAAAGACAGAATGTGATTCACATCGAAGGGCTTGGAAATATAATCGAAGGCGCCCAAGCGCAGCCCCTCGATGGCGGTGTCCAGGGAGCCGTAGCCGGTGATGATAATCGCCTCGATGTCGGGGTCATGGGCTTTGACCTTCTCGAGCACGTTGATACCGGTCAATCCCGGCATCTTGAGGTCGAGGGTGACCAGGTCCACGGGATTCTGCTTGAGCATCTCGATCGCCTGGGCTCCCCGGTCGGCCACCAGTACGTTGTAATAGGGATTGAGAATCATTCTGAGCGATTCTCGCGGCCCCATCTCGTCATCGACCACTAGTATGTTGGCTTTGCTGGCATCCATGGTGAAACTGAGGCAGCAATGCGCATGCCACCGGGGTAATTGGATAAAGCGCTGAATTTGGCAGGAATGGTTCAGCAAAAATGGCGCATTAAGGAAGCTGAAGGCAACAAAAATGTCCAACTAGGACGATAATTTCACCTCTTCCTCGTCATCCTCGTCATTGGGGTTGTTGATCTTCAACTTTTCGATCCGGTACTTGAGGATGCGTCGGCTGGTGTTGAGAATCATCGCCGCCTTGGTTTGGTTGAACCCGGTACGCTGTAGCGCTTTGACGATTAGCTCCCGTTCGAACTCGTCCACCGCGTCGCTCAACGGCCGCGCCCCACTCAAGACATCCTCCTTGAGGGTCGCGGTCTGGTCCGACGAGCGCATGCTCGGCGGTAAATCGCGCAAGGTGATGGTCTCCTGGGGGGTCAAGATCATCAAGCGCTCGATCAAATTCTCGAGCTCGCGGACGTTGCCCGGCCATGGGTAGGACAGAAAAAAATCCACCACTTCCGGGGAAAGGGTCTTGGGAGCGATGGAGTGTTCCTGGGCCTTGAGGCGCAGAAAATGGTCGAGCAGTAAAGTGATATCTTCACGGCGCTCACGCAGTGGCGGCAACAGCAGCGAAACTACGTTGAGCCGGTAGAACAAATCCGGCCGGAACTCAGCGGTTTTGGCCATCTGCTCTAAATCGCGGTTGCTCGCCGCAACGATGCGCACGTCGACTTTGATTTCTTCGGTGCCGCCTAGGCGGCTGAAGGTCTCATGCTCGATGGCGCGCAAAAATTTCGCCTGGACGCCAAGATCGAGCTCGCCGATCTCGTCCAAGAAAAACGTCCCGCCATGGGCCAGCTCGAAGCGGCCGATCTTTTTCTGCGAGGCGTTGGTGAAGGCACCGCGTTCGTAGCCGAACAGCTCGCTCTCCATCAAATTTTCCGGCAACGCGGCGCAGTTGACGACTACGAAGGGTTTGGAACGCCGGTCGCTATTGTAGTGAATCGCCCGGGCGATGAGCTCCTTGCCGGTGCCGCTCTCGCCGGTGATCAAGACCGTGCTCTTCTTCGCCGCCACCATGCTGACAGCTTTGAATACATCGGTGATCTGCTTGGACTTGCCGACGATGAAGTCGATGCCGTATTTGCGCCCGACTTCCTCTTTCAAGCGCTCCAACTCGCGCGACAACTGAACTTTTTCCAACGCGTGCTCGACGCGCAGGCGCAACTCTTCGACATCGAAAGGCTTGGTGACGTAATCGAAGGCGCCGGTGCCCTTGGCGGTAAACGCCGTGCGCGCGGTGTTGATGCCGGTGAGCATGATCACTTGGCAGTCGGGATGGATCGACTTGATTTGCTTGAGCACGCCGAGACCGTCGGCGCCGGGCATCATGATATCCAGGAGCACCGCGTCGGGCCGCTCTTCGGTGACCTTCTGGATCGCGTCATCGGCCGACGCCGCCTCCAACACCCGGTAGGTCTTATTGAAGACCATCTGCAGCGATTGGCGCACCCCCGCCTCGTCGTCCACCACCAATAATAGGGGCTGGCTTATGTCAGTTTTCTTTTCCGTACTCAACGATCGGGAACTCCATTCTAACGATGTCTTTTTCCGCGTCGGACAGGTCCGCGGTGAAGCGGCCGCCGTTTTTCTCGACCAAATGTTTGGCTAACAGCACGCGTAGCGGCAACAGGCTTTCCTCGGCCTCCGGCCGGCCGTCGTTCAAGTAGCGCGCCACCGAGCCCATGCGTGCGCCCTCGCGCCAGGAGGTAATCGCCAGAGCGCCGGGCAGGCTCACGTCGATTTCAATCGCGCTGCCCATCTTAGCATCGGCCAAGACCGCCAGTAGCACATTCTTGAGAATATAAGTCAAATGTTTTTCGTCCGAGCGGATCGGCACTGCGCGGCCGTTTTGCTTCCAATCGAAACGGGCTTGCCGCTTGGCGCACTGGTTGTGGATTTCCCCCAACACGGCGCGAGCCTTTTCCTCAAGCGTAACGGCGCTCTGACGCGGCTGGGTAAAGTCGGCGAACTCGATCATGACTTCCAGCAAATCGTCCATCCGCTCGATATCGCCGCCGACCACCTCCTGGAAGCGCGCGCGAAAATTTTCGTCTTGATAACGTTCGCCCAAGAGCTGGGCGAAAGTCTTGATCGTCACCATGGGGTTCTTGAACTCATGGGCGAGCTCATGAATCACCAGGTTGAGATCCACGGATTTGGCAAGACTGTTGGCCTGAGCGATCGCCGGTGCCTGTCCCGCATGGCTGCTGCTCGCGCTCTGGGGCACGAACTCGACCAATTCGCTGGCATCGAGCGCTGCCCGTTCGCCGCCAAAGTCGAACACCAAATCGCGTCCGTCGATCTGCTCCTTGGGATTGAGCACCAGGGTGCGCGCCAGCACGGTCTCCAACTCGCGCAGATTGCCAAACCAAAGATAGCTCGACAACCTGGCATAGGCCGCCGGCAAAAATACCGGTTCGCGCACGCCCAAGGATCGCGCCAGCCGCCGGGCGACGCTTTGGACGATGGCCGGGATATCCGCCATGCGTTCGCGCAAGGGCGGCAAATGCAACGACAGCATGGCCAATTGATAATAAAGCCCTTCGGGAAACTCGCCGCGATAGACCTGCGCCAACAGATCGCTGTTGGCGCTACTGATGACCCGCAACCCGTCCTGGCGCTGCGCCTCGGCGACGAATTCGGCCAGTCCCGTTTGCCCCGCCGCCCCACAGCGATCGAGATTTTCGATCAACAAAGTGAGCGCCGGCACGCTAGCCACCGCCATGGACCAAACTTCCTGACGCTTTTGCGCCAGATAGCTTTCATCCAACGCCGCGGCATTGATGGACACCGACCGGCCGCCCTGCTGGCGTTGAATCGCCGCCATCACTTGCAACTGACCGCAACCCAATTCGCCATGAATCAGCAGCGGAAACTTGGTCGCGGCAAAGCGCTGCACCAAACTTGCCGCGCTGCGGCTGAGAAAAGGAAACTCCAAATAAGGCGAACCATCTTCAGCCTTGGCTGCGTCACCCCAAGGCGCTGGGCGCGTAGCGCGCTTACCGCGCGTCAGTAGCTGGCCGACGCGCTCCTGGAGCTCATAGGGATTGAACGGCTTGGTCAAGCATTCTAAAGCGTCCGAACTTTCGATCGCTTGGGCGGTGGATTTCGATTCCACCAAGTACAATACGGCAAACGGCAACTGGCTGGCCAACTGTACCAATCGGCCAGCTTCCCAACCGTCGTGGGGAGTAATGCCAAGAATCAGCAGGTCGACGTCTTCACTGGCGTCGGCCGGCGGTAAACCCTTGGTCCCGAGTGAGCGCTTGGAGACCGCGAAGTCACGGCTGAGAATCAGCGCCAGGGTTTCCCTGACAACTTCGGATTCATCAATGACTAAGATTCGCTTCATGCTCTTGCGCGTGGCCATTGGCTAACGGACGGATCGGAGCGCCAATGGGCAGCTGGATAAAGAACGAAGTCCCTTGGCCGACGGTGCTTTCCACATGTCGTAGCAACGTCAATCTGTCATGTTAACGGCAAGGCGAAAATGTCAGGTCGGTTTGTTGGTAGCAGCCTCCAAGGTAGAAATCGGACCGTAGCGGAACCCCTGCTTCTTAGCTGGCGTTCGGTATAGGCCAAGTGTGTGCGT
>CAMDBU010000082.1 GCA_945889495.1 Syntrophobacter sp. SbD2
GGCTGAAAGCGAAGGGTAAACTGTTCAAAGTCGCTCTCATCGCTTGCATGCGCAAGCTGCTCACGATTCTCAATTCTATGATCAAACATAAAACTTGTTGGTCTGATACTTTTCTTCAGAAAGCTTGACTTGCAAGACAGTTGCTACAATAGCCTGACATGTTCAATTCGTGAATCAGTTCGTCTTGACGAAGAAGCCGATGGCCACCGGTACTTCCGTGGTGCCGGGCACGGATTCTTCCAGCCGGCCCGACTTGAAATAGAGCTGCGCCGAACCGCCGCCGTCGAGGTTCAATAAATCCGGCGTGTCCAACTGCCATTTTGGATTACCGAACAGTTCTTGCAGCTCGACGAAGCTCAGGCCGCCGAGCACGGCGTCGGTGACAGCGATGATGATGCGCCCGTCTTTGTCGATGCCGATGACGGCGCGGCGGGCGTAGCGGCCCAGGCCGCGCATGGTTTCCACCGGCGTACCGCGGTGCAACAACAGCGGGCCAGACTGGAGCGCGGCGCTCGCTTGGGCCGGAGTGAAGTCGTCGCGGTGTGTAACCGTTGGGTTGCCATCGATGATGGCAAACACGCCGGTGTAAAGCGCATGTTTCGACACCGCGCGGTTGATCTCTTGGCTGGCGGTTTTCAAATAGGCCAGCGGCCGGCCGCGCTCGTCGAAATAGTTAGCGTTGATGGCGGCGATGGCGCCGCTCTTTTCGACGAAACTTTTCGCCGTGGCGCTTTTCAATTGAAACTCGGCGCTCGCAAGTGCCCGCGGCGAGATCCATTGCCGGTCAAGGCGCAACAGTTTTAGCTCCAGCTGATAATTCGGTTCCGAGCGCACCAAAGCCAGCTTGCGCTGCTCGACACCTTTCTGCACGGTTCGCCAAGTGCCGGCATCGACGACACTGAGCGTGCCGCTCACCGGTAGACGCACTTGCGCCTGGAGCGGCGCGGTCTGAACCAGCAGCGCGATGAGAATCAGCCCAGGTGTGATGGCGAGCCGCTTCATGATTGAAAAAAGCATAACAAACCGCCGGCAAAAGAACAGCAGGGTAGCGGTTTGCTTCTCGGCGCCGCTTGCTGCTAACTGGATGGAGAATATCTCAAACTCGGAGGAAATTATGAACCAAACTTTTCGCATGACGGTTCTTTTGGGCTTGGTCGCGGCGCTGCCGGCCTGCGGCAATAAAGAAGACCAAGCGGCGCGCAATGAGGCAGCCAAGCAAGCGATCCAGCAGGGCGCCCAGAAAGAACAAAAGATGATGGAAGGCATGGTCAAGGGCGTCGAGACCGTGGAAAAGAAAATGACCGAGGCCAAGGAAGAGAAAAAAGAAGAGACGAAAAAATAACTACGCCGGGCCGATGTTCAATTCGCCGCTGCAAACCGGCATGGCCTATGCTCTGTCCGCCGGCGTGCTCTGGGGCATCGGCCCGCTGCTGCTCAAGCGCGCGCTGAAGTACACCAACGTCAGCACGGCGACGCTGGTGGAGCAGAACGTTTCGGTTTTTCTTCTCGTCGCTTTGGCGGGCTACTCCGGCGAGGTGTCGCAGATCGACGTCACCGGCCGGGCGTTTTGGGCGTTCTTCCTCGCCGGCGGCGTCGGCGCCAGCTTCGGCAAGGTTTTCTACTACAAAGGCATCGACAAGGTTGGCGCATCGAAGGCGACCTCGGTCAAGAACAGCTCGCCGTTTTTGACCGCGATCCTGGCGATAGTTTTTCTCGGCGAAGCGCTGAGCTGGTATATCTTCGCCGGCGTGATGTTGATCGTGCTCGGCATCGTCGTTATCACCCAAACCCAAGCGAGCGGCGAGCCCAGCGTCGATCGCTTTCAATATTTTCTCTTTCCGATCATCTCGGCGCTGTGCTTCGGCGTCAATCCGATCTTCAAAAAAATCGGCATGAACGCCGCCACACTGCCGGTGGCCGGCACCATGATCACCCAGGTGACGGCGTTGCTGTTCATGCTGCTGTTCGCCAAGCCGATCGGCTTGCAGATCAAGTTCGAGCGCGTGCCGCTGAAGGCGCTCATGCTCTGCACTCTGTCCGGCATCACCGAGGGGCTGGGCTCGCTGTGCACCTTCTACGCGCTGATCTACGGCCCGGCGGCGATCCTGTCGCCGATGTGGCGGATCTCGCCGCTGGTGACCTTCGGCTTGGCACATTTCACGTTGAAAGGCATCGAAGTGGTGACCCCACGCGACGGCGCGGCGGCGGGCTTGATCGTCGCCGGGGTGTTTGTCTTGAGCCAGGGATAAGAAGGCTTGAGGCGCGAGGCTTGAGGCGTGAATCTGCTTCTGACGGCCACCCACTATCGGTTGTTAGATGTTCGGCGTGATTTCGAACACGGCGCGTTCTAACTGCGGCGGGGAGTCGCGTAGGGTTAGGACTTGTTGGCGCAGGGCTTCATCGGTTACTTGCTTGGCGCTGCCGGCGAGGGTCTCGCCTTTGGCGGTGATCGTCACCGCGCTGTTCGCGAGCATGTTCTGGCACCAATGCTTGCCCTGGACTCGCGTCGAGGTGGCGTAGAACTTTCCTTGGAAGTAGAGAAAACGCAGCTCCACCGTCCGCGGCTGACCGCTTTTGCGGCCAATGGTAATTAAGTCGGCGACGAGAGTGGAGCGATCTTTGAGATTCATGGGCGAAAATATAGTTGCAAGCGCGCCGCTGCACAAGCTTTCACTTCCTTGACTCGCGCGCGTAACGAAGGATAAGCTTGGCGGCGTTTACACAATTAAAAATTCTTTGACAACCGAAGCGGAGGTAGCATGGCAGTTAAGAAAGCAACCGGCATTGTCGCCACCATGATCAAATTCGGCGGCGGCATCAGCGCGGCACGGGCGTTACCCAAGGCCAAGGGCAAGCGGCCGGCGGTGATCATTCTGCACGAGCGCTACGGCGTCGATCAACATACCAAGGATCTCACCGCCAAGTTGGCCCAAGCGGGCTTTGTCGGCCTGGCGCCGGACATGTTTCACCGCTTCAGCGGCGACCGCAAAGCGGTGCTGCGCGGTGAGCAACGGGTCGACCTCACCGACGACGGCGCGCTCGCCGATCTCAACGCGGCGGTGGAATATTTAAAGCGCCTCAAGGAAGTCGACCCGGCGCGTATCGGCATCATCGGGGTCTGCCAGACCGGCCGCCAGCCAGTTTTACTCGCCGCCAAGCGCAACGACATCGCCGGCGCGGTGGTGCTCTACGGCGCCATCGGCGGGCGCGAGTGGCAAGGTAGTCCATCGCGGCCGACGCCCATCGACGAGCTGGTCGCCCAGGTGAACTGTCCGGTGCTGGGTATCTTCGGCGAAGCGGATCATATTATTTCGGTCGATGACGTGGCGCGGTTCCGTAACTGCTTCGAGAAAGCCAAAAAGAGCTGCCATATCCGCATCTACCGCGCCGCGCCCCATGGCTGGCTCAACGACACCATGCCGGGGCGTTATCGCAAGGAAGCCGCCAACGACGCTTGGAAGCTGATGATGAGCTTTCTCAAAAAATGTTTCGCCAACGGTTGGGACGCCAAGCGCATCTTTTGCACCTACGAGAGCGACTACGCGGCGAGCTACGACTTCAAGAAAAATGTCCGCATGGAATAATCCGAGGTGATCGCCATGAATTTGCAATCAAGAAATCGGAACGGCCTGCGTGCGCTTCTAGCTGCATTCGTGTTGCTGTTGGCATTTACCAGCGATCGTGCAAACGCCGCCGAGCGGGTATCCATCGCCACGCCGAGCCGGGGCTTGTTTGAATTCCCCGTGGTCGTCGCTATGCGCAAAGGTTTTTACAAAGACGAAGGCATCGACGTCGACAAGGTGCAGATGCAACCGGCCCTGGGCGTCAAGGCGTTGATCTCTGGTGATATCGATTTTCTGCTCGCCTGGGGTTCGGCGTTGCGCGCGGCGGTGACCGGAGTACCGATTAAAAATATCGTCGGCATCGCCAGCCGGCCACTCCATGTCTTGATAGCTCGGCCTGGCATTCAATCGCCGAAAGACTTGCGCAACAAAGTCATCGGCGTCGACTCGGTGGCGGGCACGGTGGATTATCTATCGCGCGTCGCGGTGCGCCATTTCGGCATGGAGCCCGATAAAGACGTGAAGATCATCGTCACCGGCGAAAGCCCGACGCGGCTGGTGGCGCTGCGCACCGGCGCCATCGACGCGACTCCCATAGACGTCGCCTTCGCGGTCAAGGCCGAAGACGAAGGCTTCAAACGTTTGGTCTATCTCGGCGACCTGATCGAGCTGCCGCTCTCCGGCATGGCGGTCACCGACGAGAAGCTGAAAACCAACCGCGATCAAGTGCGCCGGGTGGTGCGCGCGACGGTGCGCGGCACGCGCTACTTCAAACAAAACCGCAACGAGACCGTGCTGATGCTGTCCGATTATTTGAAGATTACACCAGCGCAAGCGGCCAAGGCCTACGACACATCGCTCAATTCCTTCTCCGACGACGGCATGATCTCCGACAAAGGCGTCAACCTCGACGTTCAATTGACCAAGGAGCGGCTCAAGATGACCAAGGATATTCCGCTCAGCCAGCTGGTGGATTGGAGTCTCGTAAGGGAGATCAAGTAGCGTTGTCTTTTGCGGAGCTCGGCTACGTAAATCATTTGACAAGGCACAGTCAGGAGGTCTCTATGTTGACCGGTTCGTGTCTTTGCAGCGGAGTGAAATACCAGATCGATGGCGAACTGCCGGCGATCACCAACTGTCATTGCAGCTTGTGCCGCAAGATGTCGGGTTCGGCGTTCGCCAGTGGGGCGGCGATCGCGGCGGCCTCGTTCCGCTTCACCGCCGGCCAAGAACTGCTCAAGGAATGGCAATCGTCGCCGGGCAATCATCGGGTGTTTTGCGGCCGGTGCGGCACGCCGTTGATTAAGCGCAAGGATAAAGATCCGAGCACTTTGCGTTTTCGCCCCGGCAGTTTGGATAGCGATCCGGGGGTGAAGATCTCCAAGCATATTCACGTCAGCTCCAAGGCGCCTTGGGTGGAGATCGGTGACGGATTGCCACAGGCGGGGTGAAGTAAGTTGCAACGGACTATCGGTTTGTGCGCGCTATTTGCCATTGTGTTATGGCTGGCCGGCTGTGATACGGAGGAAGATTTCCTCAAAGTTGAAAGCGCTCGTTCATCGCTGATCGAGGGGTTCGCGAGCTACGCTTCGCTCCAAGAGGTGACGGCGACACTGCCCAAGGACCGAGAAGTGAAGGTGGTCGCCGATACCTCCTTGGCGAAAAATAGCTCCCAACCGCCCTATAAGATGCATACGATCAGCATCGCGCCCTATGAGCACTTGAAGCACTTGGGCACTTTGCATCTGACTTTCTACAACGACCGGTTGGTGCAAAGCGCTTTCTATCCGGAGAATTTCAAAAGCTATGTCAGCGCGCTGGAGAAGTCTGGCTTGATGCTGGAATTTGGCACGGACGCGGTGCGCGGCAATACGGTCATCTGGCAAGGCAAGGATGACGACCGGTACCGCTTTGTCGGTTGGGCCGATAAACGCTTGCGCCAACAACAACAGCGCTGGCTGGTGCGCTATAACTAAAGGCACCGCATCCGGCTTGGATTGAGCACGAGCCGAGACAAGCGTCTAATCGTGAAATTGCCCCGAACCTTTTATCGCCAGCCGACCGAAGAAGTCGCTCAGCAGCTGCTCGGTAAGTTTCTTATTCACCGGCATGGCGCGACGACTTTGACCGGCCGGATTGTCGAGACCGAAGCCTATCTCGGTCCCCATGATCTGGCTTGCCATGCTTCCAAGGGACGGACAAAGCGCACCGAAGTGATGTTCGGCCCGGCGGGACATGCTTACGTTTATTTCATCTATGGATTCTACAACATGCTCAATTTAGTTACCGAGGCGAAGGACTTTCCGGCGGCGGTTTTGATCCGGGCGGTGGAGCCGGTGCGCGGCATCGAGCGCATGAAGCAGAATCGCAAGAGCGATTTGCTGCACAACCTCGCCAGCGGCCCCGGCAAACTCTGCCAAGCCTTCGCCATCGACCGCTCGCTCAACGGCGCAGATGTCTGCGCCAAGGTTTTGTACCTGGAAGACCGCGGCGAACCGCTGCCAAGATTCGCCGCTACGCCGCGCATCGGCGTCGACTACGCCGGCAAGTGGAAGGACAAGCCTCTGCGCTTCGTTGTTCGCGACTCCAAGTTTGTCTCGAAGCGCTGATCTGACTACCATGGCAAAGTACCTCATCCGAACCGCCGCCAACCCAGACCGTCTGGTCGAGGCGGGGCCGTTGGTGCGGGGGAGTTGGTGCCGGGAGCAGGACGATCTGGGGCGGGAGATCAAAGGCGAGTTTCTCATCGACACCGGCTCTTCTGGGGCGATGATCGATCTTGCCGTGGCTGAAATGTTGGGGCTTTATCCGCGCGGCACGCGGTCGGTGCATGGCATTCACGGCTATGGCAGTCTGCAACTTTACCTGGCCCGCGTCGTCTTGCCGGCACTTGGCGCCGACGGCCAGCCGACATATTATTCGACCGCCTTGGAGTGTGTCGGCGTGCCATCCTTGCGCGAGAAGAGTTCCGAGCAGCGCGCCGATGTGATCGGCATTCTCGGCCGGCATTTCTTGCGCCATGCCACTATTAACGTCGACCATTTGTCCGGCCAGTTCGAACTGATATTAGCCGATCCCGTGGATCGCGATTGACCGGCGATGAAGTCGAAAACCATTTATGTCGATCTCGATGACGTGCTGTGCCAGACCGCGCGCCATTTTCTCGTCATCGTCGAGCGCGAATTCAATAAGCGGATCGCCTATGAGGAGCTGACCGATTTCGACGTTGGCTCGTCCTGCGGTTTAGCCCCGGCCGAGACCGACGAGCTCTACCGCATCGTTCACCGGCCTGACGAACTGCTGCGGATGGCGCCCATCGACGCTGCCATCGCGGCGCTGCGCCAGTGGGCGGCTGACGGTTACGAGATCGCCATCGTCACCGGCCGGCCACCGGAATCTTTCGAGCCGTCGACCGCTTGGTTGGCGCGTTACGGCGTGCCGCACCACTCGTTTACCATGGTCGACAAATACGCGCGCTTCCAAACCGAGAATACCGTGGCGATTGGCCTCGACGAGCTTACCCAGCGCGAGTATTGTTGGGCGGTGGAAGATTCCTTGCCGATGGCGCAGTTTCTCGCGACCCGCATGCAGCTCCCCGTGGCCTTGATCGACTGCCCGTGGAATCGTTGCGCTGCCGATCATGCTAACGTGGGTCGCTATGCCGATTGGCCGACCTTGGCGCGGCAAATGGCGCGGATCGATATGCGATAATATGCCGGCGGAATATTCATTACCTCAGTTCGTCGCCGACCTGCGCTCGATCACGGCGGCGACCGCCGACGAACGGGAAATTCTCCGCCGGATCGCGCCGTTGGCCGAACGCTTGGCGGCCAATCCGGGCTTGCCAGACGCGCCGGCGATCCATTCCAACGTCGAGAAAGGTTTCAGCTTCAATCTTTTACATGAAGAACCCGATCGCACGCTCGCCGTGGCGCTGTTGAGCTGGCTGCCCTCCGGCGCGACGCTGCCGCATAATCACGGCACCTGGGGCATTGTCGTCGGACTGGCGGGAGCGGAGAAAAATATTTTCTGGCGCCGCCTCGACGACGGTAGCCGCGCCGGCTACGCGGAGCTTGAACGGGTGGGAGAAATGGAATGCATTCTCGGCCAGGCGCTGGTGTTGCCGAGTCCGACCATTCACAGCGTTGAGAACAGCACGGCGGAGCCCAGCGTTTCGCTGCATATTTACGGCAAAAATGTTTACTATACCGGCCGGTCGCAGTTCGATATTGTCAATAAGCGCGAACTGCCCTGGGGTGTGAAAGCTTCTTGAGTGCGGAGGAAAACGACGATGAAGAGAACTTTACTGGTTGCGATCTTGCTGCTGCTGAATTTTAACGCCCACAGCCAAGCGGCGGAGTCGGCTATCGAGGCGGCGCGCCGGGAAGCCAAGATGATTTTCTACACCTCGGTGGAGACTGAGTTCGCGCGCGCGCTGACCAGCGCCTTCGAGGCCAAGTATCCGTTCATCAAGACCGATATTTTTCGCTCGACCCATGACAAGATTTTTAGCCGCATGAACATCGAGCGCCAGACCAGCACCTACGTCGCCGATGTGGTGAGCGTCGGCGAGTTCGAAACCTATCACATGCAAAAGAAAGGCTTTCTCCAGCCCTATAAATCGCCCCATGCAGCGCTCTATCCCGAGGGGTTCAAAGATCCCAACGGTTACTGGACCGATCTATACGACAACTTGATCGTCTCGGCCTACAACACTAACCGGGTGAAACGGGACGAGCTGCCCAAGCGCTGGGAAGACTTGCTCCAGCCGCGCTGGAAGGGGCGCATGGTGCTCGACCAAAACGAAGACCGCTGGTTCGCCAACATGCTGCATTTCATGGGCGAGAAGAAGGGTATGGAGTTCATGCAGGCGCTGGCCAAGCAAGATGTCGCCATCCGCGGCGGCCGCTCGCTGATCACCCAGCTGCTGAGCGCCGGCGAGTTCGACTTTCAGATCGTCGCCTACTGGTACCGGCCTTATCTGATGAAGAAACAGGGTGCGCCGGTGGATTGGATCGGCCTGGAGCCGGCGATCTTGGCGCTCCATCCGATCAGCATTGTCGAGAAAGCGCCGCACCCCAACGCGGCGCGCTTGTTCATCGACTTCACGCTGTCGGATGAAGGGCAACGGATCTTTCTCAAGCGCGGCCGCGAACCGGCCCTGCCGGGACTGCGGCCGGAGGGTTACCCCGGCCAGCTAAAAATAGTTCCCAGCCGGGTGCAGCTGGCCGAAAAGCTCGACGATTACAGCCGGCAGTATCGCACGCTGTTTGTGAAGTGAGTTCGTTTACCGTTCGCGGATTCGGATGTTTCTCCCGCAAAGGCGCTAAGTTCGGAGGCGCCGCAGCGCTTTTCAACTGAGCGGCGCGCCGCTCTTGGAGTGGCGTTCGGTGATCTCGATCAGATAGCCATCGGGATCTTGGATGAAGGCGACCTTGTCCGGGGCGCCGGGGCGGTTGGGCTGGGGGCCGAGGGTGAACTTCACGCCTTCGGCTTTGAGGGTTTCGCTCAACTTGTAGAGATCGGAAACATAGACCGCGACATGGCCGTACCACTTGGGCATCGCCGGCACATGGCCAGGGCCGCCGGTTTCGATTAATTCTATTCCGGGAAATTCATCTTCAGTGCCATAGCCGACGTAGCCAACCCGCTCGTTCTTATCCGGCGACGGGCGCAAGCGCTGCAAGTCCATGCCTAACAGGCGGGTGTAAAAATCGATGCTGCGATCGAGGTTGCTGACCAGCATCATGGTGTGACGAATGCGGAAAGTAATTTCGCCGACGGTTTTCTCTCCTGCCATAACTGCCTCCCGGTGGTTCGCGCGTCAACGCGCGTTGGCGGTGACACTAGCCCAGGAGTGCGCTTGGAATCAAGCGCGCGTCGGTAACCGCGGCTTGGTAATTCTTTCGGCTGGAGAAATCCTAGCGATGGCTGCGCCGCTGGCGCCCGGCCCAATAGATCAAGCCAACCAGGATCGCTATGGTTACAAACCAGTTGCGCAGCGCCCATTCGGTGAGCGGTCGAAGTTGGTAATATAAACGTGCCGCGAATTCTCCGATAATCTCCATAGGAGCGCCTCTCGGAAAAGCGATTCGTGTACGTGCTTGGGAAGTAGCCCAAGCATAGATCGGCGCGCGCGGTGCTTGCAAGGGTGGGGAAGGTTTATCCAGCCGGGCGGAATCTCACGATTCGCCACAGGCGGTTCCAAAACCTGCCATGGGCTGACGATGGGGTCAGAAAATTGTAGCTGCTGTGAAGTGAAATTGAAAAATTTCCCAGCGGCTGGCCGGTGGGCGCGACCCGCGGCCGTTGATATGCCACGAGTCGCGCCATGTCGAAGAGTGAAGTCTTAGGCCAGCGCTTTGACGAAAGCGCGGCGCAGAAACACGCCGATCAAGTGGCGTTTGTAATCGGCGCCGCCTTCGGTGTCGTCCACCGGGTCGGCGGCGTTAGCCAAAGCTTCGGCGGCGTCGCCAATTTGCTTTTCCACCTGGGCGCGGGTGCCGGTGAGCAGGCGGTTGGCTTGCTCGGATTGGGTCGGCGATACGCTGACGCTGCCGACCACGGCCGAGGCTTTCTTGATGTTGTCGCCGTCGAGTTCGAGAAATAGCGCCAAGCCCAAGGTCGGCCGCTCCTTCAATTGGAATTTTAAATAAGCCGCGCGCTGATTTTTGGCCAACACCGGAATCTCGACGCCGACCAACAGTTCGTCGCCAGCCAGTGAAGTCTCATAGGCGCCGGTGATAAGTTTGTCCATGGCGATGGCTCGCACGCCGGCTTTACCCTGGACATGGGCCTTGGCGCCGAGCGCGGTGAGCAATGTCGCCGGATCGGAGTGGGGCTCGGCGAAGCAGAGATTGCCGCCCAATGTTCCGCAGGCGCGCACGCGGATGTTGGCGACCTTGGTTTCCATCTCGGCCAACACCGGCAGGCTTTGCTTGACGATGGCTGAGCGCTCGATGGCGCGATGGGTGGCGCTGCCGCCGATCATCAGGGCGCCGTTCTTGAGCTCGATCCTGTTCAAATCAGGAATGGTTTTGACATCGACCAGGTGCTCGTAGCGCAACAGATCATGCTTCATGGCCAACAGCAGCTCGGTGCCGCCGGCGTAGAGCCGGCCCTTTTCGCCGTACTGGGCGAGCATCTGCGACGCTTCGGCAACCGTGCTCGGTTGGTGGATGGAGAATTTTCGTAAAGGCATCATAACGATTTTGGATTTTCGATTTTGGATTTTGGATTGGTCGGAATCTCGGCAACGATCATTTAAATTGTTCCAACCTTTCTACTTGTTCTTTTCTTTCAGCGCGCGCCAGACTCGTTCGGGGGTGAGCGGGGCTTGGCGGATGCGTACACCGACGGCTTTGTCCACCGCGTTGGCGATATTGGCGGCCATGGAATTCAAGCTCGCTTCGCCGCCGCCCTTGGCGCCGTAGGGGCCAACGCCGTCGCGGTTTTGCACTAGGTGAAGTTCAACCTGTTTCGGCAAATCGGAAAAGCGCGGCAACCGGTAGTCGAGGATCGAGCCGTTCATTAATTGTGAGCCTTCGTAGACCAGCTCTTCGAACAGGCCGATGCCCATGCCCATGGTGGCGGCGCCGATGTCTTGGCCTTCGGCCAGCGCCGGATTGATCGCCAGGCCGACATCGCCGACGGTGGCGAGCTTTTCCATGGTGATCTTACCGGTGTCTTCGTCGACGGAAAGTTCGACGCCGGTGGCGGCGGCTTCCCAGAAGACCGGCAGGGCGGCGAACTTGCCGGACTTTCTGATATACGACCGGCCGATCACCTCGCCGTCCGGCAGGGCGTAAAATTTACTGATCACCTGCGACCAGTTGAGCTCCACTTCGCCGCAGCGCACACCGCCGCGGACCGATTGGATCTCTTCTTTTTTGACTTTGAGCACGTCGGCGGCCATGACGACCATTTGCGCGATCGCTTCTTGGCAAGCTTCTTGGACCGCGCTGCCCATCAGCGTGGTGGTCCGGCTGGCGCCGGTGGAACGGTCGTAGGGTGTGATCGCGGTGTCCGACGATATCACGTTGACTTTGTCGTAGGTGATGCCCAGCTCTTCGGCGGCGATCTGCGGCAAGACGGTGTGGCTGCCCTGGCCGAGCTCGGTGCTGCCGGTCATGATCGTCGCCGAGCCGTCGGCGTGGACGCGCACGGCGGTCGACGTTAACGGATAGGCGCCGGCGTCGCTGCCGGAGACCGCCACGGTGCGGCCATGGCCTTTGGCCAATGGCGTACCCCAGCCGATCGCTTTGGCGGCGGTGTCCAAGTCTTGTTTCAACGTGCCGTCGAAGGGGCGCATGCCGGGAAAAAACTCTTCGCCCGGTTTGGCCGCGTTCTGCAGGCGAAACTCATAGGGGTCGCGGCCGATCTTGGTGGCGAGCTCGTCGATCTGCGATTCGCCCGGCAGGGTCACTTGGGCGCAGCCGAAGCCGCGGTAGGAGCTGGCCGGCACCGTGTTGGTGTAAAGCGACATGTTCTCGATGAGCACGTTGGCGATCGCATAAGGACCGACGCAGCGGTTGGTGGATTTTTCCACCACCAGCGGGCTGTTCTCAGCGTAGGCGCCGGTGTTCATCATGATTTTCGCTTGGCGCGCGATGATCTTGCCGTTCTTATCGACGGCGGTTTTCATCCAGGTGTAGGCGTCGTCGCTGCGCGTGGTCAGCATCGCTTCTTCGACGGTGAGTTGCAGCTTCACCGGCCGCTTGGCTTTCCACGAACAGGCCGCCACCAGCGGCTCGACCTTCGTGTAAGACTTGCTGCCGTAACCGCCGCCGACGAAGGGCACGATCAAGCGCACTTTGCTGACCGGCAGATTAAAGATGTTTTTCAAATCATGGCGCACCATGAAGGGATGCTGCGCCGAGGAATAAACGTTGACGCCCTGGTCGGTGACATCGGCGATGGCGACATAGGGTTCCATGGCGTAGGCGTAGGTCATTGGGAAATAGTAATCGCCTTCGATGACCGCGGCGGCTTCTTTGAAGGCTTTGTCGACATCGCCCCATTGGATTTTATGGGTCTGGCAAATGTTCGTCCCCTGGCCGGCGGTGACATCGCCTTCGAAACCGCGCAGGGCGCCGGCTTCGAATTTTTTCTCGTGCAACAGCGGCGCGTCTTTCGCCAAAGCTTCCTGGGGCGTGAAGATGCCCTTCAGCTCTTCGTACTTGACGTCGATGAATTCCAGCGCTTCGAAGGCGGTTCTTTCGTCAATGGCGACCACCGCGGCCACCGGCTCGCCGGCGTAGCGCACTTTGTCGATGGCCAACAGCGGATGGTCTTTGACGGCATGGCCGAAGTAGGGATTGAGTCCGTCGAGATCGAAGCCGGTGACGACGCAGTAAACGCCGGGATGAGCTTCAGCTTTGGACTTGTCGATGGAAATAATTTTCGCGTGGGCCAGCGGGCTGCGCAGCACCTTGGCGTAGGCCATGCCGATGAGCCGCAGGTCGGCGACATATTGCGCTTTGCCGGTGACCTTGACCCGGCCATCGCGGCGTGGGATCGAGTGGTTGACGATCTGGAAATCGGTTTTCGTTTCGCCGCTCACTGTTTTTTCTCCTTGGCGATCATGCCGGCGGCGCGCTGAATCGCCGCGACGATCGGCACGTAGCCGGTGCAGCGGCAGATGTTGCCATCCATGTGATGGATGATCTCTTCGCGGCTGGGATTGGGATTCTCATCCAATAAAGATTTTGCCGCCATGATCATGCCCGGCGTACAGTAGCCGCACTGAAAAGCGAAGTCGTCGATGAAGGCCTGCTGGATCGGATGGAGCGTGCCATCGGCCTTTTCCAATCCTTCCACGGTCAAAAGATTTTTGCCGCGTGCTTCGTAGGCGAGATAGGTGCAAGCGCTCACCGGTAGATTGTCGACCAGCACGGTGCAGGCGCCGCAAACTTGGACCTCGCAGGAAACTTTGGTGCCGTTCAAGTTCAACTGATTGCGCAGCACTTCGGCCAGCGTATCCGCTGGCTCGCAGTCCACCGACCAGGGCTTGCCGTTTAGGGTAAATTGCAGATTCAAGGTTTTCTCCTGAAAAACCGTCTAGCGTCTGGCGTCTAGGGTCTAGCGTTAACTCGGAAATCCGACAACGCTAGACTCCAGACGCTAGACGTTAAACTCAGTTGTACCTTGGCAGAATGTTTTCCGCCCAGAGTTCCATCTGCTCGGTCAAGCTGTCCATGGTTGGGTAGATGATCTTCAACTCGAAATGCTGCACGCCATTCTCAATAAAATCATCGACCCGGCGGCGCACGTCGTCCACCGAACCGAAGATATGGCGGTCCAGCGCGAACTGCATGTTGTCGATGTCGCGCTCGTAGCTTTCGCTGCTGGTCTTCAAGGTCGGCATCGCCAGGTTCAAGCCTTCGTCGCGGGTCTTGGCGATGGTCGCCAATTTCTCGACGGCGATGGTGATCTTCTTGGGATCGCGGCCGTTTTCTTCGGCGGTCTTATTCAAGACATCGCAGCCGACCTTCATTTCATTCGGCGACAGCCAGCCCGGGATCCAGCCTTCGCCGTACTTGCCGGCGCGTTTGGCCGCAAGCTTCATCCAGCCGCCGACCCACACTGGCGGATGGGGCTTTTGAAATGGTTTGGGAAATACTTCGGCATTATTAAATTCGATGAAATCGCCTTTGTAGGACGCCAGCGGCTGGGTCCAGATCGCTTTCATGGCTTCGATATATTCGTCGGTGCGGTCGCCGCGCCGTTCGTAGGGCACGCCGAAGACGCCAAACTCATCGGACTCGCGGGTCGCTTTGGAACCCAAGCCGACGCCGACTAGCAAACGGCCCTGGGCGAGGATGTCCAGGGTCGAGTACTGCTTGGCGGCGTAGATCGGATTTCTACAAGGCATGACCAAGCAGGCGACGCCGAGAACGATTTTTTTGGTTTCGGCGGCCAGGTAGGACAGGATCGTCGTCGCTTCGAAAAAGTTGGCGTCCTGGGTATCGGTCAACGCTTCGGCGGCGCCGGACGAAATATGATGGCGGTGCATCTCCGAGCTCCACACCACATGGTCATGGACCCAGACCGCGTCGAAGCCCATGCTCTCGGCCGCTTTGGTCGCTTTCACGATGTTCTCTATGCTCGACAGCGGTCCCGAGTTGGGCACGCGCACGCCGAAGGAAATTTTGTTCATGATGAGCTCCTCGGAATTAAGATTATTCTCCCGCAAAGGCGCCAAGTTCGGAGTGGGAGAAGTTTTACCGTTACTTCGACTCAGTGATTTCGACCTTGTGATACTTCAAGTGCCGGTTGTACCAGTCGACCACGTTGGCGGCGACATCGTCGAAGTAATCGTTATAAATGCCGTAGTGGGTGGTCTTCTTGTACAGCACCAACTTCTTGGGTTCGCCCGCCGCTTCATACAAATCGAAGGACTGCGACTCCGGCGTCACCGCGTCGCCTTCGACGGCAATGAACAATACGCCGCGCGGAGAAATCTTGTGCACCAAGTCAATCGGGCTGTATTCCAAAATGGCTTCGGCGCAGGCCAGCGGCATGCCGTCGGGGATCTTGTCGGCGACATCTTTCTTGATATTCGTCGTCACCCGCTCCGGGGTCTGCACCATGATGCCGCCTTCGCGGGCGCTGACGATGGCGCTCTTGCCGGTAAGCGCGCGCTGTTTGCGGTCGACTTCCATGCTCTTCAAATAATCGATCCACTCATATTCACGGCGCATGGAATGCAACCACTCGCGGCCGCTGCTGACGCCCAAGTAGCTGACGCAGCATCTCACCCTGGCGTCGATGGCGGCGACGTAGACGGCGTTGCCGCCGCCGGTGCCGCCGGAGCCGTAGGTGGCCAAGCGGTCAGAGTCGATGTCGTCGCGGGTCTCCATGAAGCTCAGGGCGCTGCGGATATCGGCGGCCTGCCAGGCCGGCATGACCCAGCCGCGGTCGGCGCCTTCGCTATCGCCCCAGCCCCGGTAGTCGAAGCATAGGCAAGCGTAACCGGCGGCGCAGAGCTTTTCGAACATCATGATGTAGTGCTTGGCGTCCTTTAAACCGAGAAAGCCCGGGCCCTGGACGATGCCAGGATAAGGCTTGCCTTGGTCGCCGTCTGGCAAATAAAGCACGCCGGCGAGCTTGATGCCTTCGCTATAGAAATTTACTTTTTCGCTACGCATGGTAACTCCTTAGAATCGTGTTCGTGCTCGTGACTCGTGTTGGTTACGAGCACGAACACGAACAACGAGGACGATTTACGCTCTCACCGCGGGCAGAACTTCCTGGCCCAAGTAGTCGATCTGCTCGTACCAATCGGCGTAGCGGAAGCGCAGGTCATAAACGATATGATTGAGGCCGGCTTCTTCATAACGCTTGGTGTCGCGGGCGATATCCGCGGGGGTTCCGGCCATCAGCAAGCCTTCGATATCCTCCACCGTGGAGAAGGTGCCGGATTTCGGCTTGACCCAGGTCTTCTTGCTTGGCGCGTTGCCTTCGGCGATCAAGCCTTTGGTGTTGACCTTGCTAAGCGCGACATCGCGGTTCTTATCGATGCTGGTGATTGGAATCGCACCGGTGCTAACCATCGGCCGGCCGGCGATCTTGCACTGCTCTTCGAGGTACTTGACCATCTTGTTAAAAGTCGCTGTGGGGATGCGTCCAGGCATCCAGCCGTCGCAATAGTCGGCCGCACGGCGCGCTGACGCGGGCGTACCGCCGCCGTACCAGATGGGGATTTTTTTGCTCGGCGTCGGCTTGAGCTCGACGTCCTTGAAGTCATAGTATTCGTCCTTGTAGCTGATCTTTTCGCCGGCCCAGAAACGCCGGCAGAGTTCGGCGTTGACCTTGGCGATGTTGGCGCGGTCTTGCAAAGTCGTCTTGGTATGACCGGCGGCTTCGAATTCATGAGGAAAAGTGCCGAGGCCGAGACCCATGATGATGTTGCTGTCGCACATGGTGCTCAAGCCGGCCATGGCTTGGGCTAAATGGATCGGATGGCGGTGGGAGATCATGGTGCCGGTGCTGAGGGTCAGTTTCTTACAGACCGTGGCCACCGCGGCGAGGATCAGCAGCCCCTCGATATGGGTGTTGTCTTCACCTTCCATGCCATGGGGTTCGAAAACCAAGTGGTCTCTGACCCAGACCGAGTCGAAACCATAGGCCTCAGCCTTCTTGGCGCCCTCGACGCAACGTTCGGTGGAGCCATACTCGCAAAAATGCGGCAGCAATAATCCAAATTTCAGCTTTGTCGCCATTCGTCTATCTCCTTATGATTAATAAATGATTCAGGATTGAAGCAAAATTCTTATCACATTTTTCTTGGCAAAGTCCATGAGGCCAGGCGCCATGGCAACGGCGCCAAGTGGCGCTGAAATCCGCCGGCCCCCAAGACGCCGCTTTGGCGGTCCCTTGGGCTGAAAGTGTCGATGGGCCTTGCTTGGTTGGCCGATCAGCCCTTGGTTAGGGTTTTGATGAAGCCGCTCTGCTCGATCTCGCGCAGCAGATCGCCGCGGATGAAGCTGTCGTAGTCGGTGGTGCGGGCTCGCGGGTCTTTATCTTTGACTTGATCGAGAATGGTCTTCACTTCCTCGGGAGATGAAACCGGATTGAGGCGAATATAGCGCTGTACGTAGATTTGGTAAGTGTCTTCGAGAATAGGCATCTCGTTGGTCTTGGTGTACTTGCGCAAAACGTTGATCGTCACTTCTTTATTGGCCTTGACGAAGTGCGCTGCTTCGATGATGGCTTTGAGAAAACCGATGACCGTCGATCGATTACTTTTTATGTAAGCTTCGGTGGTCATGAAACTGGTGGCGGGATATTTGATGCCCAGGGTGCCGAGATCGATTAATTCCCGGTAGCCCAACATTTTTGCCCGGGTCAAGGTCGGCGAAGAGATCGCGCCCCCTTGGATCGAGCCGCCTTGCATGGCCGCGAGAATCTCCGGCAGGCCGCCGATCTGCAGGATGCGCACGTCTTTGTCCGGGTCCAATCCCACGGTCTGCAGGTAGCGCCGCGTGCCCATGTCGCTGAGCGAGCCGTAGCGTGTCACGCCAAGCCGTTTGCCGCGCAGGTCCTGGGCCGTGCGCACTTCCGGCACGACCATCAGACTTTGATTGGTCGTATCCAGGATCGAGGCGAGCATCACCGTATCGGCGCCGCTCAACTTGGCAAGAATCGCTCCTGACCCGACTCCCTGAGTTATTTGGGTATCTCCGGCAATGGTCGTCGCCATCGCCATGCTGCCGCCGGCGATATAAACCAGGCCGACGTCAAGGCCATGCTTTTGAAAAACCCCGGCTTCCTTGGCGACCCAAGTCACCAAGCTGGCCGCGCTCATGGCGGAATAGGTAACTTTGATTGGCTTGAGCTGGGCCAGCGCAGAGGTCGTCACGGTCAAGGCGCAAACCAGGATCATTGTGAATAAGGATTTTGGTTTCATCGTCTTCCTCCGAACCCTCGCCTGATTGACACTATCAATTACATCGCAGTAACGTGAGCTCGAAGTCAAGGAGGTTATTTATGGAGGTTATTTATGGCCGGGCCGCAGAAAGAATTTGAAGTCCATCCCTATGTCCAGTTCATGATGGACAAGTACAGTCCCTATAAAAATTGGATCAAATCAGAAGGCGTGCCGATCGTCAGCGGCGAGTTTGTCCAGGACGTGCGCACCGAGCCGCTGGGCTACTGGGCGCGCAAGGATTGCAAAGGAGCGATCTGCACGTTCTCCGACCAAATGGTCGCCGACGGTTACATTTGCGAGATCGATCCAGGGAAAAGTTCCAAGCCGCAGCGCCAGCTCTACGAAGAGATCATCACCGTGGCCGCCGGGCGTGGTGCGACTTCAGTGTGGTACGACGGCACGGCGAAGCGAACTTTTGAGTGGGAGCGCGGCTCGACCTTCGCGATTCCGCTCAATGCCTGGCACCAGCACTTCAACGCCAGCGGCAGCGAACCGGCGCGCTACTTCGCACTGACCAGCCAGCCGGTGGCCTTCGAGCTCTATCGCGATGCGGAATTTATCTACAACACCAACTATCAGTTCAAAGACCGCTTCGATCCCGGCGACGTGGATTTTTTCTCCAAGGAAGGAAAGTATTTCACCGAGTACTACGGCGGCATTCTCCATTCCAACTTCATTCCCGACATTCGCAAAATAAATTTAGTCGCCCGCGAAAAGCGCGGCAAGGGCACCAAAAACATGTACATCCACATGTCCGGCGGCTCCATGCTGGCCCATGTGTCCGAGTTCCCCGTCGGCCGCTACAAGAAGGCGCACCGCCATGGGCCGGGGGCGCATGTGTTTCTGCTCAACTCCACCGGCTACACGTTGATGTGGCAAGAGGGCGAGAAGCCAAAGCGCTACGACTGGCATGAAGGAACAGTGATCTCGCCGCCGGCGGGGGGCTGGCACCAACATTATAATACCGGCAACCAGCCCTGTAAGTTCGTCGCGCTGCACGCCAACACCGCGGTGCAGGGCGAAGAGCGCGGCGTCGAGCAGATCGAATTCGAGGAAGGCGATGAGTGGATGCGGCAGATGTTCGCCGATGAGTGCGCGAAGAATGGGGTGAAGGTGGATATGTAAGCGCGCGCGGCGCGCGCTTACATAAATGGATAATTGAGAATGGATAATTGATAATTATCGGATTCCGGAGGAGACATGACTGCTGGAGTTCTATTCGTCGTTGCTGGTTATTTGCTGTTGGTCGGTTCGGCGTTGGGGCAGTCGATTGACGAGGTTTACCAGCGCGCCAGGAAAGAGGGGCGGGTGGCGATTTACGCGCCGCTGTCGGCCAAGACCGAGGATGTGGTGTTTCCGGCGTTTCGCAAACGCTTTCCCGGCATCACCATCGAGCATGTCGATGCCACTTCCGACAAATTAGTCGCGCGCGTTATCACTGAAGCGCGCGGCGGCAAGGTGTTCGGCGATGTCTTCGGCGGCACCCATGTTTATCTGCAACAGTTGAAAGAACAAAATCTGCTGGTGGATATTAGTTTGCCCGAAGCCGCGGCTTATCCCGCCGGCATGAAGGGTAGCTATTGGGTCGCCACCGACACGGAGTATTTCGTCGCCGGTTGGAATACCAGCCGGGTGAAGAAGGGCGAAGAGCCCAAGCAGTTCGAGGACTTCGCCGACCCGAAATGGAACAAGCGCTTGGCCGCCGAGCCGCGCGATTTCCAGATGCTCATGGGGCTGGCCAAGTACAAATACCAGAGCGATGACAAGGCCATCGAGCTGTTCAAAAAAATCGCCGCCAACAGCCCTGAGTTTCACCGCGGCCATTCGCAATTGATCGAGCTGCTCGCCGCCGGCCAAGCCGATGTCTGCGTGACCTGCTACGGTCATCACTTCCCGCCGCGCGTCAAATTGGGCAGCCCGTTGCAGATGATGTTCTCCGAAGGTGTCGGCCATGTCGGCGGCACGGTGACTGTTCTGAAAGATTCGCCGCACCCCAACGCCGCGCTACTCTGGGCGCGCTGGCTGATCAGCGAAGAAGGCCAAAAAATCTACGCCCAAGCCGGCGAAACCCCGGCCCATCCGAAAGTCGAGCCAGTGGAGAAAAGCCGGCCCGCCAAGGTGTATTTCCTCGCGGTGGAAGACGGCAAAGATTACCCCAAGTATCAGAAGCTCTGGCGGGAGATTTTTCAGATCCGGTAAAACTCAGTAGGGCAATCTCGTGCCGATGCCTTTGTCCAGGGCGCTGCGGTAGATGTGGTCGGCCATGGCGATGTCTTGGTTGACCAGGCCGATGGCGCGGATGAAGATACGCTCGCCGTCGGACTGGCGGCCGGCTTTCTTGCCGGAGAGGAGGTCGGGGAGTTCGGCGTAGAGGTCTTTTTCGCTGAGATAATTCTCTTTGAGCATGCGCTGCATGTCCGACTTGTTCTTGCAGTGGAGCCAGCTGTCGACGACGAATTTGTCGGTGTTCTTGTAGATCGAGCTGGCCATCTCTTGGTGCTTGCCGATGGAGTAGACCGTGCTGCCGGCGCCGAGCCAGGACTCTTCGACGAAGGGCGTCGAGGTCGTGGTGGCGGAGATCACCACGTCGGCGCCTTTGAGCGCGGCTTCCGTCGATTCCACCGCGACGACGTTCAAGCCATATTCAGCGCTGACTTCCTTGGCGTAGTTCTGGCGCGACTCGGGGGTGCGCGAGGTGACGCGGATTTCTTTCAGCTTGAACGCTTGGGCCATCACCGGCACGGCGGCACGGGCGGTGTCGCCGGCACCGAGCATGGCCATGACCGCCGAGTCCTTGCGCGCGAGCACGCGCATGGCGACCGTGGCGGCGGCGGCGGTGCGCACGGCGTGGCACCAGTCTTCGTCCATGAAGGCCAAAATCTCGCCGCCTTCCAAGTCGCTTAGGATCAAGACTCTTCTCGGCCCGCGCGGCGGGCGCGAGACATCGCGGCTGCCGCCGGCGGCTTTGATCGAGCGAATGCGAAAGCCGGCGACCGGCGTGGTCTGCAAGGCGCAGCCGGTGACCCAGGATTGCCAGCCTTGCTCGGGCTTGATGGCGAAGTCTTCCGGCGTCGACCAGGTGACCCGGCCCGCGCTGTGATCGCGCAACGCCTGCTCGGTGATTTCAATGGCGCGGCCGAGGTCGAGGACTTTTTTAACGTCGTGGTTGGAGAGGTAGAGAATGCCTTTGGTGTCCATATTATTCGATCCAAAACTTTACCTCGCGCAAAGCACGCAAAGGGCGCGAAGGTCGGAAACATTAATCCTTTTGTCGGGGCGACCGGCGGTCGCCCTTGCGCTCAAATCAGTTGATCACGTCCAAGCGCCGGCAGCCGGTGGTGAGAAACTCTTGGCCTTTGTCGGTGATCAGGACGTCTTCCTCCAAGTGCACGGCGCTTTTGGCCGAGCGGACTTTCGGTTCCAACGCCAGCACCATACCGGGGCGGTAGATTTCAGTTTCGACTTCGTTCAACGACGGCGGTTCGGCGCGCGACATGCCGAGGCCATGGCCGATGCGTTTGGGGCTGTCCACCGCTTCGTAGCCGCGCTTGAGCAATTCTCGATTGGCGACGCGGGAGACTTCGGCCAGCGGCGTGCCGACTTTCATCGACGCGAAGCAGAGGTCGATGACATCGCAGGCGGTTTCGTGATCTCTCTTATGTTCTTCGGTCGGCGTGCCGAAGATCGCCATTCTGGTGATGTCGCCGTAATAGCCTTCGTAGCAAGCGCCGAAGTCGGCGATCATGCGGTCGCCTTTGTTGTACACCCGGTCGTCGTAGCGGGTGGATGAGTTCAACATCAAAAATCCCGGGTGGCGCGGATGGGCGCCTTCCTCGATCATGGCGATGTAGAGGCAATCGGCAACTTGGCGCCGGGTCATGCCGGGTTTCAATTTGGGCAGGCAGCGGTCGTAGGCTTTGACCGAAATCTCGCAGGCCTTGCGCATGAACTCGATTTCACGCGGGCTTTTGATGACGCGCATCTCGTTCAACGCCGCGCTGCCGTCTTTGATCTGCGCCTTGGGTAGCGCTTCAGTGAGGCCGGATAGATAATTCACCGGGATGCCCAAGCGCTGGTCGTCGCCCAACTCGAAGCCCAGTTTACTTTCGCCAAGTCCTATTTCTTTGATCGACGCGGCGATCATTTCCTGGGGAAACGGCACATCGGTGTAGGCGCGCACTTCGCCGACCCAGGGCAGCGCCTTGGCCTTGGCTTTGTCGTTGCCGTAGACCAGCAAGAGCGGCTTGCCGGATTTCGGCAGAATACAAATCTGCGGCCGTTGAATGTGATCGAGCTGATAACTGATCAGGCCGCTGAAGTACCAGTAATTATTTTTCTCCGACACCACCAGCGCGTCGAGACCATCGCGCTCCATGAGCGCCTGAGCGCGGGCGTGGCGGTCGAAATATTCTTGGTCGACGAAGGGGGATTCAGTGGCCATATGGGTCTCCAGTGTTACGGAAATCTTTGGGGCTTATAGCCCGACACGGTACGTCAGTCTGCTACGCTTTTTAGGGTGAGCGCAATGCCGTTGTCTTCTATCGACCACACCTTTACGCGCCGCCCGCGTGCTCGCAAGATCGGAGCTGCCATTCGCTGTAATTTAACTACGAGTCGCACTTTTTCGGCGAACGGCAGAGCAGCAAGCTGATGGCGACGCTGCTCCTTCGCCACGATTAATCGATTAATGATTGGATTCACGGAGCCCACAGTTTCCAGTCATCTCACTTCGGTTATCAGGAGGGCGGGTTTTCCAACCCGCCGGGCGGACAGGAATGTCCGCCCTCCTTTGACTCAAAACTAACTTGCCAGCGCTTTGCGGCCTTCCAGCTTCTTGATCTTACCGACGTAGTCGAGCGCTGCGCTTAACTGGATGACGCTGGCGTACTTGGCGTTCATCTCGAATAAGTTTACCAGGTGCGAGGTGCGCGAGCGGTCGAAGATGCATTCCTCGACGGGGAAAACTGGATAGCCGTAAGAATAGCCGTCGAGCACTGTGCCGCGCACGCAGCCG
This sequence comes from Syntrophobacter sp. SbD2, assembly GCA_945889495.1. Lineage (GTDB taxonomy): Bacteria > Desulfobacterota > Binatia > UBA9968 > UBA9968 > DP-20. The sequence continues at coordinate 23,009 of CAMDBU010000082.1, forward strand.
CAGGTGCTGGTGCCGGCGATCAAGAGGCTGTCGATATTCTTGCGCACTAGGTAAGTAATCAGGTGCGTGCCGAAGAAGGCGCTGGCGCGCGCTTTGCGCACGATGAATTCGTCGTCGCGCGGTTTGATCATCTCGGGAAACTCGACGGCGAGTTTTTCGAAATCGGTTTTGTCTGTTCCGCGCTTGGTGGCGTTGCCGAAGGCGGCTTTGAATTCCGGGTCGCTGGTCGAATAAATGACCGGAATCTTGGCGTCGCGGCAGGCGTGGAGGAGTTCTTTAATTTTCGGCAGCGCGTCCCAGGCGACCTGGCCGCAGCTGGTGGGAAATTCATCGATCGCTTCCATGACCGGCATCGGTTTGGTGCCGGTGAAGCCGGTGATGACGTCGATGATGATCAGCGCCGGATTGACGCCGAATTTTTCCTGGCCTTTGTAGCCGGCCTTTTCGTAAATCTTTCGTTCTTCTTCTGGAACGATGGCTTCCCAATCGCGCATGGCTTCTCTCCTGTGTAATTTCGCTGCTAATTGGACAAGTAAGGAGTCAGTAGTGAGGAGTAAGGGGTGGGGACTCCTCACTCCTAACTACTTACTCCTTACTCCGTTTTTCTACGGCGAGAACAGCTTATCGCCGCGTTGGGTCATGAACAGTTCCAGCGGCAGTTCGGTGCCGATGCCTTTTTCTCTGGCTTTGTCGTACATCTTTCTCGCCGTGACCGCGAACTGGATGCCCATGCCGGTGTTGTTTTTGAAAAAAGTTATTTCTTTATCGCTCTCGCGGCTGCGGCATTGGCCGGTTAGTAGTTCGCCCAGTTCATGCAAGTCTTCGGCTTTGACCAGGCCGCGTTCCAGCCGGTCGTGAAACTCGGCTTGCTTGTCGAGAAAGATTTGCGGCTTGTAGCCGACCACGATCAAGTTCGCCTTCAATACCGCTTCGTCGTCCAACTCTTTGCGCGGCAAAAAGCCGTCGCCGCCGACGATGCTATTCAAGTGCATGCCGGGCTCGATCCATTTCCCTAAAATCACCGGATCGACGGTATTAGTTGCCGCGGTGACGATGTCGCTGCCGCGGATCGCTTCTTCGGCGCTGTTCATTGGCACGACTTCGATGCCGGTTTCTTCACTGACTTCCTTGGCGAATTTTTCCCGGTTGGCTTTGGTCGGGCTGTAGACTTTGACCTTGGTTAACTTGCGCACGCAGGCGTGGGCGGTGACTTGGGTCTTGGCCTGCTCGCCGGAGCCCAACAGCGCCATGACGCTGGCATCTTTTCTGGCTAGATAGTTGCTCGCTACTGCGCTGGTGGCGCCGACCCGCATGGTCGAGATGTAGTGATCGTCCATGATCGCCAGGATATTGCAGGTGTCCATGTCGAAGAGCATGACCAGGCCGATGAAGTCGCCGGGATAGACGCGCCGCTTGCTGCCGTCGACTTGGATCTCTTTCGAAAAGCTCGAGTCGATGCGCAGCGCCATCGACTTCATGCCCGGCACCAACCCCATTATATTATTAAAATAATATTGCCCGCCTTCCTCTTTCCAGGGTGTGCGCAGGCGAGCGCGCGGCGCCAGCATGGCCTTGCCTTGGCCGAGTTCGCGGAAGGCGAGCTCAATGGCGTCGATCTCCTCGGGCATCGGCAAGAGATTTTCCATCTGATCGTTTTTTAGCACTAGGACCATGTCGTTCTCCCTTGGGTAGATTCTGCCTACCTCAGAGCATCCAGCTGAGTCAAGGCGATTGGAGCAAGTATTTGCCGCCTCCAACGGCGGGCAAAAAAGAAGGGCTGAGAAATTATTCTCAGCCCTTCGGGAAAAATGCGAAACAGGTTATCTACTAGAGGTTAGCCCTTTTTGGCTTTGTACCAGTCGGCGTCAATTTTAATAAACTGCTTCCACTTATCTGGAACCGCGGCTTCCTCAAAGATCGCTTCAACCGGACAGACCGGCTCGCAAGCGCCGCAGTCGATGCACTCCTCGGGATCGATATAGAGCTTAGTCTCTTTGTCGAATTCCTCGGTCTCGTTCTTGGTCGGGTGAATACAGTCAACCGGGCAGACGTCGACGCAAGCGGTGTCTTTGGTCCCGATACAGGGTTCAGCGATAATGTAGGCCATCTATTCCTCCTAGATTCAAACTCCAACCTAGTTAGCAAATCGACTCTGGCAAGTCAATTTATCGGCGCTTGTCACGCCGTTGGGTGCTCCCGCCTTGCCCCTACTCGCGCCGGATGTTAGATGAAACTGACTCCAGATTGGCAGTTTACTCCATGATCAGGCTGATTTTCGCGATATTTCTCGGTTCTCTGACCTTGGGCTCAGCGACGGCGGCGACGGTCGATGAGGTGACCAAGAGTTTGCGCAGCCTGAGCGGCGCGCAGCGCAAGAGTTTTCTCGAAGAGGGCGCGCGCAAGGAAGGCGAGGCGATTTGGTACACGTCGATGAGCCTCACCGACTTCCCGAAGATCGTCGGCGCCTTCGAGAAGACTTATCCCTACGTCAAGATCAAAACCAATCGCTTGTCGCAGTCGTCGATCATGCCCAAGATCGAAACCGAAGCGCGCGCCGGCCACCATGCGGTGGATCTGGTCGGTTCGGCGCCGGTGGAAATGTGGGAGTTGAAGCAGCGCGGCTTCTCCGCGCCCTACCTGTCGCCGGAGTTAAAAGCGTTCCCAACCGGCTCCTTCGATCCCCAGGGCTACTGGTCGTCCACCGAGGTGACGCCGATCGTGTTGGCCTTCAACACCAAACTGGTTTCTCCCGACGACGCGCCGAAAAGTTATCAAGATCTGTTGAACCCCAAGTGGCGCGGCAAGATGAATTTCGGCAGCGACGAGTACGCCTGGTATTCGGTCATGCTCGACGGCATGGGCAAGGCTAAGGGCATGGAGTTCATGCGCGCCTTGGCGCGCCAGCAGCTGCATATTCCCGGTGGCAGCAGCATCATGCGGCTGCAATTGATGCTCGCCGGTGAGTCAGCCATGGTGATCGCGGCGCGCGGCCGGCGCGCCACTGAGTACAAAGAAAAAGGCGCGCCGGTGGACTACCGTCTACTCGATCCCTATCCCGGCGAGCCCAATGGCTTTGCCTTCATGCGCCGGGCGACTCATCCGTTTGCCGCCATACTGTTCGTCGACTGGATGTTGTCCGAAGAAGGGCAGACGGTGTTGGCCCAGCAGGTGCCGCGGATCACGCTACGCAAGGGGATCAAACAGATCCCGCGCCACCAGGAGCTCTATAAAAAGGACTTCGTCTTCGTCAATCCGGCGTTTCTTGGCGCCAACTTGACCGAGCTGATCGCCTCCTACCAGCAGGTGTTCAATATCCGTTGAAATGGTGCTGGGCATTGCCGGTGATGGCTGTTCCGCGGATGGAGCATCCCTCGGCTTATCGCGAATAATGAAATTCCGTCATGCCGGCGCAGGCCGGCATCCATCTTCGTTTGCGCTGCGAACTCTTGCGCTGCGAACTCAAAGAAAACCTGGATTCCGGCCTTCGCCGGAATGAGTGCGCCCGTGAGGGCGCTACATCAGCACGGTGAAAGTCCGTGTCGGAGTAAGCCACAACTCCGAAGCCGAAGGTAACTGCGTCGTCGCGAGGCGGGGTGGAGAGCAACCGGAGGCGAACAGTCGGTCCG
>CAMDBU010000083.1 GCA_945889495.1 Syntrophobacter sp. SbD2
GCGGCTTCCACCATCGTCAGCTCATTACGTAACGATCGTTGTATGATGTCTAGTCGTTTCTCGTCTCTCATCGTCAGGGTTCTCATCCTTCCACCCTGACATATTCACGTTGCCGTTAGACCCTGACAGATTCACTTTGCTACAACAACCTTCAAATAAAAAGTTGCCAAGACGACCGGGAAAATCAAACTGTCGAGACGATCCAAGACCCCGCCATGACCGGGCAAGAGTTCGCCGGCATCCTTGACGGTAAAGGCGCGTTTGATCAGCGACTCGAAAAGATCGCCGATCTGGCCGAGGACACTGAGAGTCAGCGCGAGCAATGCGACCTCGATCAACCCCGCCGGCAGCGCCAACACCGACCTGGCCGCCACGCCAATGACCATACTACCAAACAAATAACCGACGGCGCCTTCGACGGTTTTATTCGGACTCAGGGTCGGCGCCAACTTGCGCTTGCCGAAATGTTTACCGATGAAATAGGCCGATGAATCGCCGGCCATAATCACCACCAAAACAAACGCCACCCAGGCCCGTCCATCAGGCAGCGCAAATAGCAACGCGATCTGCGGCACCAAATAACCGATATACAAACCGCCCAACAAGGTCCAACTGATCCGGCTCAGACGCTCGGCCAACGGCCCCTGGGACACGAGTACGCTGGCAAATAGGATGATGACCAACAAACTTAGCCAGAGCGCGGCCTCAGGCGCCGGCACTAGCAACACGGTGAGCGCCACCGCCCCGCCAAACAGCATCCCCCAACCCATGGCCCGGGAATTTTCCCCAAACACCATGGTAAAGTATTCACGTAACGCCGCCATCGTGAGCAAAAAGAAAGTCAGCGCGAACAGCCACGGCGGCCCCCAGCCGACCAACCATCCCAGGAGCGGCAGCCCCACCGCGGCGGTGGCCAACCGGGCTTTAAGATTTCCGTCCACCCGCCTCCACCACCGCCAGCGGACTTTGCTCGATCTGCTCGTCGGTGCGGCCGAAGCGGCGCCGGCGCTGCTGAAAATCGACCAACGCTTGGAGATATTCTTTCTCGCGAAAGTCCGGCCAGAGGGTCGGCGTGACGTAGAGCTCGCTGTAGGCGATTTGCCACAAAAAAAAGTTGCTGATGCGCATCTCGCCGCTAGTGCGAATCAAAAGATCGGGATCGGGAATCCCGCCGGTGTCGAGCTGGGCGGAAATCCACTGCTCATCGATCGCTTCCGGCTGGCACTGGCCGGCCTTGACCTGTTGGGCGAGCTTGCGCGCCATGCGGGTGATGTCGTCGCGGCCGCTGTAGCTCAGCGCCAGCACCACGGTCATGCGCTGATTGTTGGCGGTGGTCTCGATGACGCCTTCGAGGGTGCGGCGCACGGCGACCGGCAGCCGGGAACGGTCGCCGACGCACAGCAGGCGAATGCCATAGCGCATCATCTTGGCCTGCTCGGCGACCAGATAATGCTCCAACAGCCCCATCAAGGCTTCGACTTCGTCGTCGGGACGAAACCAATTTTCAGTGGAAAAAGCGTAAAGGGAGAGATAACGGATGCCGATCTTGCGGCTCATCTCGACGATCACCCGCACCGAAGTCTTGCCACGCCGGTGGCCTTCGATACGGTGCTTGCGCCGCTGAGTCGACCAGCGGCCGTTGCCGTCCATGATGATGGCGACATGTTGGGGCAACCGGTTCTTATCGAGACCGTCTAGCTCCACGGCAACCTGCGCAAATAACAGTTCATCGGGGCATGAATAAAAAATCGACTGGCAAAACCACGTTGCCGGGGCGGGCCGCAAGACAATCGCCGATGGGCGCGCAGACTAGATCGCCATCACTTCGTCTTCTTTAGCTTTGATGATCTTGTCGATGCGGCCGATAAAATCGTCGGTGATCTTTTGCACCCGGTCGAGTCCATGCTTGGCCTCGTCGGCGGTGATCTCTTTCTTTTTTTCCGCTTCCTTGAGTTGTTCCACCGCTACTCGACGGTGATTGCGCACCGACACCCGGTATTCTTCGGCGATCTTTTTCACATGCTTGACCAGATCCTTGCGCCGCTCTTCGGTCAAGGCCGGAACCGGAATGCGAATCACCTTGCCGTCGTTGTTCGGCGTCAAGCCGAGATCGGATTTGAGAATCGCCTTCTCGATCTCGGTCATGGCGGTGCGGTCAAAGGGTTGAATCACCAGCAAACGCGCCTCCGGCGTACTCAAGGTGGCGAGCTGGTTGAGCGGCGTGGTGGCGCCGTAATATTCGACGGTGATATGTTCCAACAAGGCGGTGGACGCCCGGCCCGTGCGCAGCTTGCCGAGATCCTTACGCAGCACCGCCACCGAACCGTCCATCTCGGCTTGGGCTTGGGTAAAAATCGCTTCGTTCATCGCTTGCCTCCACTCACCAGAGTGCCAATGGATTCGCCCAAGACGACCCGCTTGATGTTACCCTTTTCCATGATGTTGAAGACGATGATTGGCAACTGATTGTCCATGCACAACGAGATCGCCGTGGAATCCATGACCTTGAGTTCGCGATTGAGCACTTCGATATAGGTCAGCTCTTCGAATTTGTTGGCGTCGGCGCGCTTGAACGGATCGGCATCGTAGATACCGTCGACCTTGGTCGCCTTGAGGATCACCTCAGCGCCCACTTCCATGGCGCGCAAACTCGCGGTGGTGTCGGTGGTGAAATAAGGATTGCCGGTGCCGCCGGCAAAGATCACCACCCGGCCCTTTTCCAAGTGGCGGGTGGCGCGCCGCCGGATATAGGGCTCGGCCACCTGGCGCATCTCGATGGCGGACAACACCCGGGTCGACACGCCGATCTTTTCCAAGGCATCTTGGAGCGCCAAACTATTGATCACCGTGGCCAACATGCCCATGGTGTCGGCGCTGGCGCGGTCCATGCCGATCTCGCTGGCCACCGCGCCGCGGAAAATATTGCCGCCGCCGATGACCAGAGCGAGTTCGCAGCCGAGATCCTTGACCTCTTTGATTTCCTGAGCGAAGGCTTTGACGGTTTTGCCGTCAATGCCGAAATTACCGGTGCCGGCGAACACTTCGCCGGTGACTTTCAAAATGATCCGTTTGTACTTAGGTGCGCCGTTGTTCATGCCGTGAATCCGCTAAACGCTAGTCCTTGCCCGCCCCTTCGCCGAGATGGTAACGGGCAAAGCGGCGCACCTGGATATTTTCACCCAGACGGGCGATCGCTTCGTTGACGATATCGACGATCTTCTTGTCCGGGTCTTTGACGAAAGCCTGTTCGAGCAAGCAGACTTCGGAGTAAAATTTCTCCATCTTACCCTGGACGATCATCTCGACGACTTTTTCCGGCTTGCCCGATTCCAAGGCTTGCTGGCGGTAGATGACCTTCTCTCGCTCGAATTCCTCGGCCGAGATTTCTTCCCGGCGCACGCAACGCGGACTGGTCGCCGCCACCTGCATGGCGATATCCTTAAGCAAGGTTTGGAACTCGGCGGTGCGGGCGACGAAATCGGTCTCGCAATTGATTTCCACCAACACGCCAAGCTTGCCGCCGGCATGGACATAGGCGCCGATGGCGCCATCGGTGGCCACCCGGTCGGCCTTTTTCGCCGCCGCCGCCAAACCCTTTTGGCGCAGGAAATCCACCGCCTTTTGCAGGTCGCCGGCGGTCTCGGCCAGCGCCTTTTTACAATCCATCATGCCGGCTCCGGTTTTTTCCCGAAGCTCTTTGACTAAACTCGCTGTCACTTCCATGTCGACTAAACTCCTCCAGCTGCGCTTTCCATCGCCGCGGCGCCGCTATCCGCCGCCGACCGATCGTCGCTCTTTTCCTTGACCAGGGACTGCTCGTACATGGTCCGGCCTTCGATGATCGCCTCGGCGATGGCCGAGCAAAACAAACGGATCGCCCGAATGGCGTCGTCGTTGCCGGGGACTTTGTAATCGATCATGTCTGGATCGCAGTTACTGTCAATCACCGCGATTACCGGAACCCCCAGCTTGCGCGCTTCCTTGACCGCGATCTCTTCTTGCTTAGGATCGATGACGAAGATCGCGTCAGGCAGTTTTTTCATCGCCTTGATGCCGCCCAAGGATTGTTCGAGCTTGTCCTTTTCACGGTGCAGACCAAGCATTTCTTTTTTGGTCAGTGCATCGACGACCTTGGGGTCGTTCTCCATCTCTTCGATCTTGCGCAAGCGCTCGATGCTCTGGCGAATGGTCGTGAAGTTGGTCAGCGTGCCGCCGAGCCAACGATTGTGAACATAGTACATGCCGCAACGAGTGGCTTCCTCGCGGATCGCATCCTGGGCCTGCTTCTTGGTGCCGACGAACAGCACATGGCCGCCTGAAGCCGCCAAATCCCGCACCACCGCTTCGAGTTCCTTGAACATCGACACGGTCTGCTGCAGATCGATGATATGAATCCCGTTACGCGCGCCAAAGATGTAAGGTTTCATCTTAGGATTCCACCGGCTGGTCTGGTGGCCGAAATGGACGCCAGCCTCCAGTAATTGTTTCATGGAAATCTCTGCCATACACCGCTCTCCTTTGGTTTTTTCCTCCCCTCGCGTCTTTTCGCCACCGCACCTAGTAACTAGGCACCGCGATCGCGATCGGCAAGGGTGTGTATTGAATTGATAAGCCCTTCAAGCGACGAACCGGGCAACGGTTCGTCGACCCGAGGTCGAAACAAACGACGATAACGAACCGATTTTTAACAGAGATCGCCGGACGACGCAAGGTTGACGGCCGGCGCCGCCGCTACTGATTCATCGAATCGAGAAAATCCTTGTTGGTCTTGCTGCCATGCATCTTGTCGAGCAAGAATTCCATCGATTCGACGACGCTCAACTGAGACAGGACTTTACGCAGAATCCAGATACGGTTGAGATCTTCGCGCGGAATCAACAATTCCTCTTTGCGCGTACCCGACTTATTGATGTCGATGGCCGGGAACACCCGTTTATCCATCAAGCGCCGGTCCAGATGGACTTCCATATTGCCGGTGCCCTTGAACTCCTCGAAGATGACTTCATCCATACGGCTGCCGGTATCGATCAAGGCGGTGGCGATGATCGTCAAGCTGCCGCCGTCTTCAATGTTGCGCGCGGCGCCAAAAAACTTCTTCGGTTTATGCAGTGCGTTGGAGTCGACGCCGCCGGAAAGGATCTTGCCGCTGGGCGGCACCACGGTGTTATAGGCGCGCGCCAAACGGGTGATGCTGTCGAGCAAGATCACGACGTCTTTTCCATGCTCGACCAACCGTTTGGCCTTCTCGATCACCATCTCGGCCACCTGGACATGGCGGGTCGCCGGCTCGTCGAAGGTCGAGCTGATGACCTCGCCGTTGACCGAGCGCTGCATGTCGGTCACTTCTTCCGGCCGCTCGTCGATCAACAGCACGATCAACACCACCTCTGGATGATTATCGGCGATCGCCTTGGCGACATGCTGCAGCATCATGGTTTTACCGGTGCGCGGCGCCGCCACGATTAAGCCGCGTTGCCCCTTGCCGATGGGCGTCAACAAATCGACGATGCGGGTGGTGTAATCGGTGGGCTGATTTTCCAAACGCAACCGCTCATTGGGATAAAGCGGCGTTAGGTTATCGAAAAGAATCTTTTCTCTAGCGCGATCGGGATCTTCGTAATTGATGGTCTCGACCTTGAGCAAGGCGAAATAGCGTTCGCCCTCTTTGGGCGGCCGGATATGACCGGAAATGATATCGCCGGTGCGCAGGCTGAAGCGGCGAATCTGGCTGGGCGAAACATAAATATCGTCGGGACCGGGCAGATAGTTGTAGTCGGGAGCGCGCAGAAAACCGAAACCATCGGGCAGGGTTTCCAAAACACCTTCGCCGTAAACATGACCGTTTTGCTCGGTCTGGGCCTGCAAGATCGCGAAGATCAGATCCTGCTTGCGCATGTTGGCGGCGCCCTCAATATTGAAGGTCTTGCCGATCAGCGCTAAATCGCCGATCTTTTTTTCCTTGAGGGCTTTGAGATTCAACCCGTTGTCTTTGACGACTTCTTTGACAACTTCCTCTACGGATACGGTTTCCGGCTCGGCGGAACGAGTTCTACCACGAACCATACTCTATGCTTCTCCTTTCAACACCCAAACCTGTCTTCCATCGATTAGTAATAGGGCCCAATTAATCACTTGCTGGGATGTTCAAGCACCGATGAGACCAGTGCCCTTATGAGATTTCAATGGCGGCGAATTTTGTGAGCGCCGGGCGCAGCAACACAGACGGAATGTCCGTGAGATAAAAAGCTAAACGCAGACAAGAATCTCTATTTTGAAAAACAAATTAAGCTCTGATCGATTAACGGCGAATGAAAAATTAAATTGGCGCGGGGACGACCTAAAAGAGTCTAATGGACCAAGCCTCGATGAGAGGATAGTATTTTAAACGCCCAACCTTGTCAACCCCGAATGGACCGAAGTACGCGGCCTTTGGGATTCCGCGCTTGTCATCGAGCCATCGAGCGCCGCGAGCAAATTCGCCATATCCGCGGCTAAGGGCGCCGGAAACGACAAGCGTGCGCCACTGCGCACATGATCGAAGCTCAATTTCTCGGCGTGGAGCGCGTGGCGCGGAAAGTTTTCGATCAGCGCGACCAGACCGTCCCGTTGACCCACAACCGCGCGCCGGCGGCCGTAAACGCCATCGCCAACCAATGGGTGGCCCAGGTCAGCTAAATGAACGCGAATCTGATGGGTGCGCCCGGTGCGCGGCAGCAGCCGAACTAAACCATAGCGCGCCACCTCGCGCGCGCCAATCGGGACGGCATAATTTTTCTCGACAGCCCACTGGGTGGTCGCGGCGCGGCTCTTGCCGGTCACCCGCACACTCGACATCCGTTTGCGGTCGCTGCGATGACGGCCGATGGCGCGATCGATCTCGCCCCGCGCCCCCGCCATGGCGCCATGGACGATGGCGAGATATTCTTTTTGCACCGTACGGCTCTTGAACTGCTCCAGCAAGCTACGCAGCGCCAAATCGTTTTTCGCCACCACCATGACGCCGGAAGTATCTTTATCGAGGCGATGGACGATGCCCGGGCGCCGTTCGCCGCCGATGCCGGCGATGTCGGGGCAATGATGCAACACGGCATTGACCAAGGTGCCACTGACGCGCCCAGCGGCGGGATGAACCACCATGCCGGCGGCTTTGTCGATCACTAAAATATCTTGATCTTCGTAGAGAATGTTTAATGGCAGCGCTTCGGCGACGAGCCCGATTTCACACACTTCCGGCCGGCGAATCTCGATACGGTCATGTAATTTGACCCGGCTGCTGGCCTTGGCGCCGCCGCCGTTGACGCTAACATGACCGGCCTCGATCAACTTCTGGGCGCCGGCGCGGCTCATTAACGCCGTCGCCGCGCCGTAGCAGCGGGCGATAAAAAGGTCGAGGCGAAGACCGGCCGACGAGTCATCGACGATGAAACGTTCGGTCGCCATGATTAGATTTTCCCGTTCGGCGACCGGTTCGCGGTCGGCTCCGCTTGCGCCAGCAGCGCCGCGGCGGCGGCGACATCGCCGCGGATTTGCTCGACTAGGGCCGGCACCGAGGTGAATTTCATTTCGTCGCGCAGCCGGGCGACGAAAGATAGCTTGACCGCTTCGCCGTAGATCTCCCGGTCAAAATTTAGAATATAGCTCTCGACAGTGCGCGGTCCGGCGCCGAAGGTCGGATTCAAGCCGATGCTGGTAACGCTCGGCAGCACTGAATCGCCCAGATGGAACCAGGTGGCGTAGATGCCATCCCGCGGCAGGATTTCAGCGCGGCTCGAAATGTTGGCCGTCGGAAAACCCAGCTCGCGTCCGCGCCGGTGGCCGGAGACGACTTTGCCGGAGACGAAATAGTAGCGCGCCAGCATGGGCTCCACCGCGGCCACTTCGCCGGCGCCGATCAGTTCGCGGATGCGTGAACTACTGACGCGCTCGCCGCACACCATCACCGGATCGACGATGCCGACATCGTAACCCCACGGCTCGCCCCAGCGGCGCAATTTTTCGATATCGCCGGCGCGTCCTTTGCCGAAGCGCAAATCCTTGCCGACCCACACCCGTTGTGCGCGCAACCGTTGGACCAAATACTTGCGCACGAAATCTTCGGCGGCGATGGCGGCAAAGGCGGCATCGAATTGCTGAATCACCACGCAATCGACGCCCAGGCCTTGCAGCAACTGCATCTTGTCTTTGTGGGTGAGCAACATTTTCGGCGCCCGGTCGGGAGCGATGACGCGCAACGGATGGGGCTCGAAAGTCAAAACCGCCGACCGAATCGCCAACCGCTTGGCGTCGTCGACGGCGTTTTTGATCAGCGCCTGATGACCCAAGTGAATGCCATCGAAGTTGCCCAAGGTCACGCTGGTGCCGGCAAACGCCAGCGCTGGATCGTCAATGTGACGAATGATCTGCATGATGAATTTTACAATAGCACCGAATCCCCCAAGGAGTCACATGGTGGGACTGACACCCGCGCGAACCGCTCGGGGAGCTACGTAGTGACGGCGATTTAGGATTCGAGGGATTTGAGTTTTTGCTTAGCCCGGCCCGACTCCGGCGATTGGGGATATTTTTCGACGACGTCCTGAAGCACCAAACGGGCGTTGAGTTTTTCGCCGAGCTCGGCGAAGGCAAATCCCTGGCGCAAGAGCGCACCCGCCACCTTGTCCGACTGCGGATAACGGCGCCGCACTTCGTCGAACTCGACGATCGCTTTGTCGTATTCTTTTAGCCCATAGTGGCTTTCGGCGAGCCAATACTGGGCGTTGGCGGCGATCCGGCTCTTGGGATATTTTTTGACGAATTCTCTAAACCGTGTCAACGCGGCGCGATAGTCCTTACGCTCGAAGAGCCGCCAGCCGCTTTCAAAATCGCGCCGCGCGCCATCCGATTCGCCAAGCGCCGCCTCGGCGTAACCATCCGGCGCGCTCGCCTGCTCGGCTTGGGCAGCTTGTGCCGCCTGAGCGGCATCTTTGAGCTGCTGCACTTCAGCTTCGCGTTTTTTTAACAACTCGGCCTGGGCTTTGGCGTCATCTTCGAGTTTGACCAAACGCCCTTCCAAGGTTTTCACCCGCTGATCGCCCTCGCGGCTGGTCTGACCGATTTGCCGGCCCACTTGCACCCTGGTCTCGTCGATGCGCTCGCGGATCGCGCTGACGTCGCGCTGCATCTGCTGCATGTTGGCCCGGGTGTCGGCCAAGCTCGTGCGAATCCCATCGATATCGGCCTGCATGGCACCGACATCGGTGCGCAGCCGGCGCTGGTCGCGCTCCAAAAACTCCACTTGCTGCGGACTCACGCAACTGGACGCCAACGCCAACAGCAGCGCCGGCAACCACGCAAATCGCATTTTCGCTTGTACAATCATCATGTTACTAACTGCCCTCGCTTACGAAGTGGCGCGCCGCTCGACGATGACAAAGCGCGCCCGACGGTTTTGCCGCCAACAACTTTCGCCGCGCTCCTGGCATACCGGAATCTCTTCGCCATAGCTGGTGGTCGACATACGGTCCGCCGCGATGCCCAGCGAAGTCAAATACTCGCGCGCCGCGGCGGCCCGCTTGGCGCCGAGCGCAAGGTTGTAATCGTTGGTGCCACGCTCGTCGCAGTGGCCTTCGATGTCGACCCGCACCGCGGGATTGTTCTTGAGCCAATCGGCGTTGCCGCGCAACACGCCGCGCGCCTCGGCGCTCAAATCGTAGCGGTCGAAATCGAAGAACGCATCCTTCAACGGACTCGACGCCGGCGTGATCGGCAGCTTGCCTTCTTGGAGCGCTTTCAAGCTCGATGGCATGGCGTCGGTTTCCTTGGTGCCAGCGCGCTGGCCATCGCCCGCACCTCCAGTGCTGGAGGTTTTTGCCGACGCTGCCCCGGTGCCAGTCGCAGCCGGGTCGGGCTTGGTGGAGGCGTTCGGCGTACAGCTAAACGCCAGTGCCGCTATCAAAAGACATCGCCAATGCGAGATGCTGCGACCAGACTTCATCCCATCCTCCTCAGTTTTCAGCCGAAAATAACCATGCTGCGCGTTAGGCATAAGTCCATTTCAGTCGACCAAGCGCAGCGACCAGCTGGGCTTGGTGTCGTCGCCGCCCGAGCCGGTGAGCCGCCGTTGGTTCTCGCCGCTCGCCTGCATGACATAGAGATGATAGCGGCCGGCGCGATTGGACGAGAACGCAATAAAGCGGCCATCTGGTGACCAGGTGGGATCTTCGCTGTCAGAAGCTTCGGCGGTGAGCTTGCGTGGCTCGCCGCCTTCGGCGGCGATGGTAAAGATTGCGAATTTGCTACCGATCCGGCCGGTGTAAACGATGCGGTCCCCCTTGGGCGACCATTCCGGCGAAGTATTGTAGCTGCCGCTGTAGGTCACCCGCCGGCTCTTGCCGCTTTGCAGATCGAGAACAAAAACCTGCGGCGCGCCGCTGCGGTCCGAGACGAAAACGATCTGCTTACCATCGGGCGACCAGGCCGGCGAGACTTCGATGCCAGGATCGCTGGTCAAGCGCTTGATCACCGCGCCGTTGCGATCGAGCAAATACAGATTGCTGTTACCGGCTAACTCGTAGGTCGCCACGACCAGTTGCCCGTCGGGCGATAATTTACCGCCGAGATAGCGTCCGCCGCCAGGTGGGTTGAAACGCACTTCCCTGCCAGTGCCAAGATCTCGCAAATAAAGCGTCTGGCTGCGATCCTTGAACGACGAATAAAGAATCGTCTTACCGCCGGCATCCCAGGATGGCGATAAATTGATGGTCCGGTTATCGGTGACCTGGACCTTCTCACTGCCGTCGAGATGGGACAGGTAGATTTCTTTGAAGCGACCGCCACTATTGGAGACATAGGCGATCTGAGTATTGAAGACACCGGGAATACCGGTGAACTGATTGATGATCTCGTCGACGAATTTATGCGCGATGCGCCGGAACTGGCCGACCCCGCCGGTGTAGCGTTTGGCGATGCGCTCTTTGCCTTGAAAAACGTCGAATAAACGCAGCTCGACGACGATCTCATCGCCCTGGACGGAAAATCCACCCTTGACCAACCCCTCGGCGCCGAGGGTCGACCAATCCTTGAGATCGAAGGTACCGAGCGTGATGCCGCTTTTCTGCGGGCTCTCGATATAGCTCAACCGATCGATGACGCGAAACCAGCCCGACAATTCCAAATCATGGACGATGGAGTCGGCGATGCCGGTGGAGAAGCGGGCGGCGTCAGCCGTGGCGTTGCCGGTGTTGCGCAACGGCGACACCGCGATGGGAAACTTTTGGCCGCCGGAGCCGACGATTTCGCCTTTGAATTGCGCCCAGGCGCAATCGCTCATCGGCGCAACCATCAATGCCAATACCAACCATAACAATTTCATCGGACTAAGCCTCCAGATCCTCGGGCCGAAACGCCAACTCGACCTCGGAAAAACCATTGCGAATACTCTCCGCTAGCGCCGGCAGCGGGCTCGACTTGCGCACCGCGCGCAAAACCGAATCGTCATAGGAGGCATTGCCCGAGGACTGGACAATCTTGAGTCCGACGATTTCGCCGTTGTCTTTAATATTGAAATGCACCACCACTTTGATATTGCTGCGCGGCCCGACCCAGACCCAGTTATTCTTGATCGTGCTCAGCATGCGATTCTGATAAATCACGTAATCCATGCCCTTGACGATCCCCGGCCCACCGCGACCGCCAGCTCCCAGCGCCGATCCGCCGACGCCTTCGCCGGTGCCGGTACTGAGCGCTTCTCCCTTTGACGCTTTCTGTGTCGCGCCGGTTCCCGCCACGGCCCGCTCGGCGGCGCTTTTCATTAAACGCTCGCGCACGTTATCGGCCGAAGCGGTTTCAATTCTGCCCTCGTCCTTGGATTCTTTGACCAGTTCTTTTTTCGCCGGCTCTTTCTTGCCTTTATCGCGCAGTAGAGCTTTTTCATCATCGACTGGTTTCTTCTCGGCGACTTTGATTTTCTCAGCTTTTTCCTGGCGCAGTTCCTTTTCGGCCGGTGCCGGCGCTTGGGCGGATTTGGTTTGCGCAGCGGCACTGGCCAATTCCGTGCCTAGTGAAGTGCGGCCGATACGCTCACCACCGACCAGATCGACCGTGTAGACGGGATTGGTCGGTAAGCGTGGCGCCGAGGAGAACGGCGCGATCACGAATAACAACAGCAAAGCGCCATGAATAATCAGTGAGAAAGTGACCCACCTGGGCAGCCGTTCATCGGCGCCGGCGAGGGGAAGCGACCGTTCACGCAAGCTAATGGTTGGAGAACCGTTACCTCCGGCCATCGACGATTAGCCCTCTTCAGACTGCGGCCGGGTGACCATGCCCAACCTTTCAATGCCGGCCTGCTTGATCTCGGCGATGGTCTTCATCACCAGACCGTAACGAACATCTTGATCGGCGCGCAGATACACCTGCTTGTCGGGTTGCCCCTTGGCGATGGCGCGCAATTTTCCGCCGAGCTGGTCCAGGGTCATGAGATTATCGTTTAAATAAATCTTGCCATTCTTGGCCACGGTCACGACCAAATGCTCTTCGGTGCCGGGAATCGCGCTGCTGCGCGCCGCCGGCAAGTTGACCTGCACGCCCTGCTGGATTATCGGCGCGGTGACCATGAAAATTACTAGCAACACCAGCATGACGTCGACCAGCGGCGTCACATTGATTTGCGCGATGGTGCTGCCGTTGCGCTGGGACGATGCGTCCATGGCCATAGACTCCTAAATTTGTATCGGGCGATAAACCGATTATACGCTTTAATTTTGTTACTTGAAGAAGTGACGCTCGGCGATGTTGAGAAATTCATGGGAAAAGTTGTCCATCTCGACGGACAGCACCTTGATCTGTTGGACGAAATAATTATAGGCGATCAAGGCCGGGATCGCCGCCGCCAATCCGACCGCGGTGGCGATCAAAGCTTCGGCGATGCCCGGCGCCACCGCTTGGATGCTCGACGAATGGGTCACGCTCAAGCCGCGAAACGCATCCATGATACCCCAAACCGTGCCAAACAAACCGACGAAAGGCGCCGAACTGGCGGTGGTCGCCAAAAACGAGCAATGTTTTTCCAACTTGGTGATTTCCACGCTGGTGGCGCGCTGCATGGCCCGCGAGACGTTGTCGACGCCGCCCAATTCAGTGGTGAGGTTTTCCCCCGGCGCCGCTTCTTTTTTTGAGCGCGACACCCGCACCAGCTCCTCGTAACCGGCGCGGAATACCTGCCCCACCGGACTCGACGCCAACTCGCGGCTGGCGTCATGGATCGACGACAGATTGCGCCGTTCCCAAAAAATTTCGATAAACTTAGCCGAATCCCGTTTGGCGCGGCGAATCTGCTGCAGCTTCTGCGCGATAATGCCCCAGCTCATCACCGAGAAAAAAACCAGTATGTAGAGAATGCCCTGAACGACGAAGCCGGAACCGCGCACCAGATCGAGGATCCCCTGCTGGTGCGGCGCGGGCAAAGCGTTCTGCGCTGAAAGGTTAAACAACCGGAAGAAAGACATCACAAGTATTGCTGCGGATAATTGAAAAACTATTACAAGCCTTGTAATTAGTCAATTGAGAAATCCTGTTTTAGCAAAACTTTCCCCAGCGGACGGCAAACCATGATCCGAAAACTCACCGAACTCGACCTGCAAGACAAAACAGTTTTCCTGCGCGTCGACTTCAACGTGCCGATCAAAGACGGCCAGGTCGGCGAGCCCCATCGTATCGACAGCGCGCTGCCAACCATGCAATATATTTTGGCGCGCGCGAAAAAACTCATCGTCGCTTCGCACCTGGGCCGGCCCGATGGCAAAGTGGTCGAGAAATACAGCTTGGCGCCGGTGCAGCGCCATCTGCAAAGCGCTTTGAAGCTGCCGGTGGCCATGGCCAGTGACTGCGTCGGGCCAGCGGTCGAAGACTTGCTCCGGGCAACCAGTAGCAAAGTCGTCCTCTTGGAGAACCTGCGCTTTCATGCCGAGGAAGAAACGAACCAAGAAGATTTTTGCCGCGCGCTGGCGAGCCTCGCCGAGGTCTACGTCGATGACGCCTTCGGCGCCGCCCACCGCGCCCATGCTTCGATCGCCGGCATGGCGAAATTTTTTGCCCATAAAGGCGCCGGGCTGTTGCTGCAAAAAGAGCTGGACTACTTGGGACCGCTGCTGGCCAACCCGGCAAGACCTTTCGTGACCATTCTCGGCGGCGCCAAGGTCTCCGACAAGATCGGCGTGATCCGCAATTTGCTGCCGAAAATAAGTTCACTCTTGATCGGTGGCGGCATGGCCTACACTTTTCTCAAAGCCAAAGGTATCGACATCGGCAAATCGCTCTTGGAAGCCGACAAAGTCGGCTTGGCGGGTGAAATCATGGCGCAAGCCCAACAGCTGGGCGTCAAACTGCTCTTACCGGTGGATCACATCGCCGCCGATAGCGATAAGAAAAATCCGCGGACCTTCGACGATGCGATTCCCGCCGACCGCACAGGCCTCGACATCGGGCCAAAAACCGCGCAGCTATTCGCAGACGAGATCAAACAGGCTAAGCTCATCCTGTGGAACGGACCGGTGGGCTTGTTCGAAGTTCCGCCCTATGACCAGGGCAGCCGGTTGCTGGCGCAAACCCTGGCCGATCATCATCCGGCGGTGACCGGCATCATCGCCGGCGGTGACACCGTGGCCGCGGTATCAGCGGCGGGAGTAAGCGCGCACATCGCCCACCTTTCAACCGGTGGCGGCGCGACCTTGGAATTTCTTGAAGGCAAAATCTTGCCCGGCATCAAGGCCCTGGACGATTAACCATGAAACCACCGCTGATCGTTGCCAACTGGAAAATGCACGGCGGCCAAGCCGACTGCGCCCGCCTCGCCCGACAAATCGCCCGCGGCCTGCGCCAAAACAGCGCCGAGATCGAAGTCGTACTGGCGCCGCCGTTTACTGCGTTGAACGCGGTCCATCGCGCGCTGCGCGGTAGCGCGCTCAAGCTGGCGGCGCAAAACTGTCACTGGGAGAGCCAGGGCGCCTATACCGGCGAGGTCAGCTCGATGATGGTGCGCGAGCAAGGTTGCCGCTATGTGATCGTCGGCCACTCGGAACGGCGCCATGTTTTCTTTGAAACCGACGCCATGATCGGCCGCAAACTGGCGCCAATCATGGCGCAAGGAATGGGCGTGATCCTATGTGTCGGCGAGACTCTCGACCAGCGCCAAAGCAATCAAACCGCCAGCGTAGTTCGCCGCCAACTGCAACTCGCATTGAAGGGTTTAGCGAAAGCTGATATAGCCAATGTCGAAATCGCGTATGAGCCGGTGTGGGCCATCGGCACCGGACAGAACGCCACGCCCAAACAGGTCAGCCAGGTTCACGGCAAAATCCGCAGCTGGCTAGTCCAACGGGTCGGTGCCGCAGGCAAAGGAACGAGAATTTTGTACGGCGGCAGCGTCAAGCCGGAAAATGTCGCGAGCTTGGTGGCGGTGGATGAAATCAACGGCCTATTGGTCGGCGGCGCGAGTTTGAAGAGCGAAAGCTTCTTGCCGATCGTTCGAGCATTTTCACAAAAGTAAGGGTTTTATGATTATTGCAGTCACGATCCTACATGTCATCGTCAGCATCGGCCTAATCCTAGTGGTCTTGCTGCAAACCGGCAAAGGCGCCGAGATCGGCGCGGTCTTCGGCGGCTCGAGCTCGACGATCTTCGGCAGCAGCGGCGCGGGCAATTTCTTGACCCGCTTGACCACCGGCATGGCGATCGTGTTCATGATCACTTCGTTGGCGTTGGGATATTTCGCCGGCCGCAAACCGACGGCAACGATTTTCGACAATCGCGCGCCAGTGGCCGCGCCCAGCGCGCCGCCCGCGGCACCCGTGCCGCAATCGGCCGCGCCGGCGGTTCCAGCGGCGCCAGAGAGTCAGCAACCGGCGAAGGCGACCAATCCGTAAGGTTTTTCCTACTGCGAGGGTGGCGGAATCGGCAGACGCGCTAGTTTGAGGGGCTAGTGCCGGAAACGGCGTGCGGGTTCAAATCCCGCTCCTCGCACCAACTCTTACCTCTTTCATCGACCTCAATCTCCGGCGGATTGGCAAATTGCTATCGCCAATCACGCCGCCTTGGGGCCGCCAGTTTAACTTCGGCCAGCACTCGCAAGTGCCAGATAGCGCACAACTTTAATCTCGCTTGGGTAATGACAAATTTGGCCACCGGCGATTTTTGTCACGATCCATGTAGCGCTGACCATTGTTCGTCACAATCAATAGTTGTTGACTACCCAAATGGTCGCCTTTGGTTCACCAATCCAACAAGTTTCCCATAGTCGTTAGTGGCATGTCACTTGCTCTATCAAAAGGAGTCAGGAGAACCATCGCCATGAAAAAAACCGACAATCCGATCAAGTTGTTGACCTTGGCCGAAGCCGCCGAGATCTTGAAAATATCCAAACGCACGCTTCACCGCATGATCCAAAACCGGCAAATCCCTGCTTTCAAAGTTGGCGGCCAATGGCGTATCCTGGAAAGCCGCTTTCAGGAGTGGGTGCAGGAAGAAGAAAATCTCATCCCCAAAGCCGGCTAGCGCGCCCTACCATTGGGTAATCGCGGCGATGACTTTTCACTCGCTCCGCCAACCGCCACCCAGGGCTTTGTAGAGCCCAACCAAATTGACCGCCAGGTTCGTTTCGCTCTGGGCGAGATCGTTCGCCGTCGCGTAGACGCTGCGTTGCGCGTCGAGGACATTGAGATAAGCCACCAACCCCTGGCGGTATAAATCTTCCGCCACCCCAAGGGCGCGTTGGTTGCCGCTCAGCGCTTCAAGCAATGCGCGGTAGCGCCCTTGCTCCATGACATAGCTCACCAACGCGCTTTCGACCTCCGCTAAACCATTCAACACGGATTTTTCGTAGAGCCGTAGCGCCTGTTCCTGTTGGGCGCTACGAATCTCGATGTTGGCGCGAATTTTACCGGCATCGAATACCGGCCAGGTAATGGTCGGGCCGATCGACCAATAGCGGCTGCGGCCGGCAAACCAATCGCTGGCGCTAAGGCTCTGCAAGCCAAAAACTCCGGTCAAAGAAAATTTCGGATAGAGATCAGCGGTGGCGGCGCCCACCTGGGCGGTGGCCGCGGCCAATTGCCGTTCGGCGCGGCGAATGTCGGGACGGCGGCGCAGCAATTCAGCCGGCAGGCCGACCTGGGTTTGCGGCGGCAGTGCGGGAATCGCCAGCGGCGCGGCAAGCTCATGCCAAAGTAATCCCGGCTGCCCGGCAATCAGGACCTCGAGGCGATAGACCAATTGTTTGATCGCGCCTTCCAGCCCGGGAATTTGCGCCGCGGTGGTGTGCGCCTGCCCTTCGGCCAGGGCCACCTCAAGATCACTGGCCAGGCCGGCACCGAAACGCACCTTGGTCAAAGCCAAAATGTCCCGCTGCGCGGTGAGATTGTCCTGAGCAATCGCCAAGCGCCGCTGCCAGCCGCGCAGCTCAATGTAGTTGCGCGCCACTTCACCGAGCAAAGTCACCAGGACACCGCGCCGTTCTTCCACGGCAACATCGACCATCGCCTGCGCCGCTTCAACGCGCCGGCGGGCGCCGCCAAAAATATCCAGCTCCCATGCCGCATCGAAACCGGTCTTGAACAGATTGCGTTCGAGATCCAACTGGTTGGAGCTAAACGAACCGCCTTGGCTGCTCGATGATGAAATACTATTGGCGCTCGTGCGGCTGCGGCTAAAAGCTATCGCGCCATCGACAGTCGGCCAGAGATCGGCATCGCTGGCGCCCAGCGCGCCGCGGGCTTCGCGAATGCGCGCTTGGGCGACCGCCAGATCCAAGTTGGACTGAGCGGCGCGCTCGATTAGTGAATTAAGCAATGGATCTTTGAACTGGTTCCACCAGCGCGATAGGTCGGCGGGAGTGGTATCGATGCCGTAATTCCAAGCTTCGAGCCAATCCGCTGGCGCCGCCACGGTCGGCGGCCGGTAATCCGGGCCAACCGTACAACTGGCGGCGCCAAGTAACAGCGCAAGCGTAACGGCGCGGGCAGTCATCAAGGTTCCCATTGGCGCAGCTACTGCTGATGCATGGGCGCCACGGTGGCGCGGCCGCGGCGGGAAAATCCCACTCGGTCCAACACCCGTTCCTGAAAATCTTCGAGATAAAGATAAATCACCGGGGTAATAAATAGCGTGATGAACTGCGACACCACCAGGCCGCCGACGATCACCAAACCGAGCGGCCGGCGCGACGCGCCATCGGCGCCGAAGCCCAAGGCGATCGGAATGGCGCCAAAGACCGCGGCGAGCGTAGTCATGAGGATGGGCCGAAACCGTTCCATACTGGCGTCATGGATCGCCTTGGCCGGCGCTTCGCCGGCCGCCACCCGCTGCAAAGCGAAGTCGACGATCATGATGCCGTTCTTCTTGACGATGCCCATGAGCATGAACATGCCGACGAAGGCGTAGAGCGATGCCTGTTCGCCAAATAGATAAAGCGTCGCCAGCCCGCCCACCAGCGCCGTCGGCAGCGTCGACAACACGGTCAGCGGATGAACATAACTTTCGTAGAGAATCGCCAGGATTACGTACATGACGAACACCGCCAAAATCATCAGCCAGGTCAAATCGCGCACGGTGTCGCGGAAGGTCAACGCTTCGCCTTGCAGACTGGCGCGCAGGGTTGGCGGCACCACTTCGGCCGCCGCCTTGGTGATAAAATCGCTGGCGTCGCCGATCGCCACGCCGGCCTTCAAGTTGAAAAAAAGCGTCATGCTGGTGAACTGGTTCAAGTGATTGACCGCCTGGGGCCCGAGCGAAGCTCGCCAATCGATCAGCGCCTTGAGCGGCACCAGCCGCTTGCCGTCGTCGGAGCGGATGTAGAGTAACGCCAAACTTTCCGCCGTCGCCCGGCCGCCATCCTCGACTTCGAGAATCACTTGGTATTGGTCCGCCGGCTTCTTAGTCAAGTAAAGATAGTTCTGCGCGTAGGCGCTGCGCAGCAAAGCTAGAATACGGGTTTCGGAAACGCCGTAGCTTTTCGCCTGCTCGCGGCGAATCGTGATGTCGAGACTGGGCGTGCCGTTGGTAAAATCCGACGACACGGTGAGAAAGCCGGGGAACTCGCGCGCCTTGGCGAGCAGCTTGGCGCCGGCTTCATAGACCTGCTCAGGATTCACTCCCGAAATCGAGAAAGCGTACTGACCTTGATTTTGATTGGTCGCGCCGGTGCTGATTTCCAACACCGGAAACGGCCGGAGAAACGCCATGACGCCGGGGATCGATCCCAGGGCGCCCATGAGTTTGCCGACTTCCTGTTGAATCGGTCCGCGCTGATCTGGCCCATTGAGAAAACTAAAAATGATTCCCTGATTGGCGGCGATAAATTGACCCAAGCCGGTGACCTCCACCGTCGCCATGACGTTGGGATTTTGCAATAGCGTGGCATCGACGCGGTCTTGTATCGCGCGCATTTGCTCGGGCGAAGAGCCTTCGCGAGCGATGAACACGCCGGTGACCACACCGCTGTCGCCCGGCGGCAGAAACGCCTTGGGAATGATCAAGAAGAAACCCACCGTGCCGCCCAAGCAAAGAATCCAGATCACCGCCGACAGCCAGCGATGGTCGAGAAACCAAGTCAACCAGCGGCCGTAGGCGGCGAGAAAGCGTCGCTCGGCGCCGCCGACCACGCGCTCCATCCAGGTGCGCTGGGCAGTTTCACCACGCTCTTTAAGTAGGCGCGCGCACATGAGCGGCGTCAAGGTCAGCGACACCAGCCCCGAGGCGATGATCGCGACGACGATCGTCACCGCGAACTCGCGAAAGATTCGCCCCACCAGCCCGGGCATGAACACCAGCGGAATGAATACCGCCGCTAGCGAGATCGTCATCGACAGAATCGTGAAGCTGATCTCCTTGGCGCTGTTGAGCGTCGCGTCCAGCGCGCTCTCGCCCTGCTCCATGCGGCGCACGGTGTTTTCCAAAAAGACGATGGCATCGTCGACCAAAAAGCCGATCGCCAGGGTCAGCGCCATGAGCGACAGATTATCGAGGCTGTAGCCGGAGAGCTGCATGACGATGAAGGTCAGCAACAACGAAATCGGCAACGCCACCGCTGGAATCAACGTGTCGGTGGCCCGACCGAGAAACAAAAAGATCACCAACACCACCAGCGCGAAGGCGATTAGTAAAGTCTCCTGCACGTCGTTGACCGAGTTGACGATGCCACGCGAGCGGTCGTAGAGCGGCGTGATGCGGATGGCGCCGGGGAGCTCGGCGCTGATCAGCGGCACCAAGCCGCGAATGCTATCGGCCACCTCGACGGCATTGGCACCAGCCTGGCGATAGACCGCCAGCACCACTGTGGCCGCCGGCACCGGAAAACCGCGCGCCCAAAAGCGCATGCTCAAGCGCTCGTCCTGCACCGAGTCGCGCACCGCCGCAACATCGCGCAAATAAATCGGCGCGCCCTGCTTGGTGCCGACGATCAACTGTTCATAGGCCGGCGCGCCTTCGAGCTGGCCCTGAGGCCGCAGTAAAAGCGTCCCGCTGGCGCTATCGAACTGGCCTGCGCCAATGTAGCTGGTGCCGTTCTTGATCGCAGTGGCGAGATCGTCGATGGCCAGATCGCGCGCCCACAGCGCCGCTGGATCGGCTTTGATGCGTAGCGCCGACTTAGTGCCAAACACCGACACCCGGGAAACCCCAGCCAAGATACTGATGCGCTGGCCGATCTGGGTGGTGCCATAGTCGTACAACTGGCCGCGGGTCACCGATTCGCTAGTCAGCGCGATGTACATGATCGGCTGGTCGTTGGGATTGGTCTTGGAAAAAGTCGGCGGCGACGGCAAATCCGCTGGCAAACTGCCAGTGGCTTGAGATATCGCCGTCTGCACGTCGGTGGCCGCGGCATCGATGCTTTTGCCGAGAGCAAATTGCAACGTAAGACTGGTATGGCCCTGGGTGCTCTTGGAGGTCACCAGCTCCAGGCCGTTGATCTGCATGAACTGGCGCTCGAGCGGCGTGGCGATATTGTTAGCCACGGTCTCGGGACTGGCGCCGGGATAGTCGGCCTGCACTTGAATGACCGGATAATCCACCGCCGGCAAATCGTTCACCGGCAAGCGCAGGTAGCTCAAGACACCGAACAAAATCACCGACAGGGTCAACACCGCCGTCATCACCGGCCGGCGAATGAACGGCTCGGAGAAATTCATTTCCCGGCTCCGCTGGTTGCTGGCGCAGGGGCGCTGCCGCTGGCGGCAGTGTCGATGATGCGCACCTTGCCACCGGGCATGACGCCCATCTGACCCTTGACGACAATCCGTTCGCCGGCTTTGACACCCTGCTCGACGACGATCTTGTCGTCATGGCGCTGGCCGAGTTTTATCGGCCGCAGCTCGGCGGTGGCATCGCTTTTAATCACATAGACAAACGGACCCTTGGCCGATTCTTGCGCCGCTTCGGCGGGCACCAGCACCGCATCATTGCGCATCGCCAAGATCAAACGCACCTTGGCGAAGCGGCCCGGCCAAAAACGCCGGTCGCGATTGGCCAGGGTCGCGCGCAGTTTGATCGTACCGCTGCCTTCCTGCACCGCATTGTCGACGAAAGTCAGTTTGCCAACCCGGGCGTCACTCGGATCCTCCGGCAAGCGCACTTCGACGCGCAGTTCGCCCTTGGCCAGCTGTCGCTGCACCGCGCCCAATTCGCTTTCACTGAGGAAAAAATCGACGTACACCGGATCGAGGTTTTGAATCACCAGGAGCGCGCCGCCGTTGACCGACACGATATTGCCGGCGTCGACGCTGCGCTGGCCGGCGCGACCGGCGATGGGCGAATGAATCGAGCAGTATTCCAAATTGAGCCGGGCGCTTTCCCGCGCCGCCCGGCTGTGCGCCAGTTGCGCGCGCGCCGCCGCCACCGCGCTTTTTTTCGCGTCGTATTCCTGGCGCGCCACGGCGCGCGCATCGCTGACGTTTTCGACCCGGGAAAAATTCGCCTCGGCCAACGCCAGCGCGGCATCGGCTTGAGCTAAGCTGGCATCAGCTTGATCCAATTGGGCTTGGTAGGGACGGGCGTCGAGGGTGAACAGCAACTGGCCGGCGCGCAACTCGGCGCCATCGGTGAAATGAATCTGCGCGATGCGGCCAGATACCTGGGGTTGGATCGAAACCACTTCGCGGGCGGCGATCTTCGCCACGGCGTCGATATAGACCGGCACATCCTGGCTGGCCGCTTGGACCACCGCCACCGCCGGCGGCGGCCGCTCGAAGGCCGGCTCGGTCTTCTTATTGCAGGCCAAAAACAGTCCGGCGCCGAGCATTGCGAGGCCCGAGAAGCTTCGCACTGCCCAGCGCCGGCGCCGGCAGAATTTTATCACAGAGACGCTCGGGCTTACGCCACTAAACGTTGTTCGTCACCCGCGCCGAGCTGGGATTTTTTCTGCGCCGCGCCCGTATGCATCTTGGCTTCCCACTGGCGCAAGCCGCGGCGAATGTACTGCGGCTCGAGATTGAGCAAGTTGCAGATCGACACGAAGGAGCAGAACCAGGTGTCGTCGTCGCTGAAAATCCACTCGTTGGCTTCGTCGAAAATCGTCCGCCGTTTGCCGCTGGTGGCGAAGAGATTTTCCTGAAACGAGCGGATGCCGTCCTCGAGGATCGCCAGCAACAGCGTGCGCTCCGCTTCGAGCGGAATCTTGCGGCGAAAGTTGGCCGCGTAGTCCTCGCCGATCAACGTATCGGGCTGAAACAGCGAACCGATGCGCTCGTCCAACCCAGCGGTCTTTTTGCCGCTCTCATTGTTACTAGGTGCCTTGAATTCCATTACCCCTCCCCTTGTGAAAAAAACCAATAATCGAAATTAGCAGATCGACCGAGTCGCGCCGGCTAGCTCGCCAACAACTGCAACACCTTCGGGCTGTAGTAGCGGCGCGCCGCATCCTCTTTCAGGCCGACGCCCAAGAGCGCGAACCAGGTCGCTTGCGACACCAGTTCTTCGCGGGAAATCTTATAATTGATCGCCGGCACTTTGGGCCGCAGATGGAGCATCAAAGAAAACGCCACATGCTGAACGAACCAAACGCAAATGTCCTTGCGGATCGGCACGTCGTTCAACTCGCCCGATTTCGCCGAAGCTTGCAGACAGGCCTCGAACTTCTTCAACCAGGCGGCGGCGAGCTTTTTGTGCATCAGCCGCACTAGTTCTCCGTCGTCGAGCAAGCTGCGCATGAGCAGAGAATTGAGCGCCGCCCGATGGGTGTCCCCCGGCCGTCCCAGCACGTAGTGCGATATCATGAAATGAACCATCACAACCAACGTCGAGGTCGACGCCTCGAACTCTAAAATTCGGCTCGCCTCAGCGAAGGTCGGCCCCTTGGCACAGGCATCGAGCATCGCATGGTAGAGCGACTCTTTGCTAGGAAAATGTTTATAGAGCAGCGCCTCGGAAACCCCCGCCGCGTGGGCGAGCTCTTTGATGGTCGTTCCGTCGAAACCTTTTTCCGCGAAGATGTCTTGCACCGCTTCAACGATCGACTCACGACGTGCTTCCGCAGTCAGCCTGGGTGCGTTGCTCATGGCAGTTAGTTAGCATTTACTCACTTATGTTGTCAAGAAAAATTTTTCAACTTTTAACGGCCCCGCAACAATCGATCTAAGTAGCTAGATTAATGACAGATTGCCAACAGCTAATGTAAGCTGGAATTGAATCCCTGCAGGCGCTCACCACAAGGCAAATCGGCGCTCAAATGCCGACCAAATGAAGCCTCGCCCTACCCTGCACTAGGCTGTGGCAATGAGCCAGGCACGGAACTGCGCCGCGACGCCTACGGGCGCAACAAACTACGCCAACGCTCCTGGCATATAACGGCAACGCGCAAACGTTCCAAGTGTTGAGCGATTTGTTTAGCGCCCTGCTTGACCGGATGAGCGGCGAAAAATTTTGCCACATCGTGTTCGAGCTCAGCGGAGACCAGGCCGATGACGCCTTCGCACATGCGCGGGATGGCATTATCAGGATACTGGCGGTTCATTTCATTCCACTGGCTTTTTAGAAACGCCCAAGCTCGCTCACGGCCTTGCTTGTTGAGCAAAGTGCCGCGCATCAGGTAGGGCGAGTTTTGCGTACGCACTTGGCCATCCACCGTCAACTTCAAGGTGCGCTCGATCAAATCGCTGCCGGCGAAGTTGGCCAACGCGAATAGATAGCGGGTTTCCTCCTGTGGGGTTGCCGCGGTTTGAAAACGGTTAAAGAATTTATCGTATTCAGCCGCCCCACCGGTATGGGAGACAATCGCCACCAGCGCCGGAATGACATTACGATCCACCGACTCAGCATTCTTTTCGTAGTCGGCAAATAGCACCCGAGCGCGATCTTGGGTCGCCCCGTCGTTGGCCAGGACACCGAGGGCCGCGATCAGATCACCGCGCAATTGGCCTTCCAAGTCGCTCTCCCCCGGCCGCACCGACCAGCCGAGCCGATCGAGCGCTGGCGCCATGAGCGCGAACAACCGTTCCGCCAGCTGGTAACATTGGGCGTCATCGAGGATGCGGTGCAGTTGGTGAAACGACGCGATCAGCGTAGTCCAAACGTTGAGGTCGGTCTCGTCGCGCATAAGATCGGCGAGGTCCAAGTATTCGGGCAAGCCAACAATCCCGGCCAGCGTCGCGGCCCAGGCGTCATTGACCAGGCCGAAACGCTCCACCGCGCTCAATTGGGTCATCAATCCCTGGCGCAGCGCCGCCAGTAACTCTTGGCTATAGCGGACCCGATAGAAACCATGGGCGCCAGCGTTGACCACCACCCAGTCCGCCGGCTGGTCGAGCTCCACTTGTTGTTGTTTCTCGGTCAGCAGCAATGTCCGCTCGACCACGCCAGCCTTGGTGCCGGCGCGCAAAAAGATCGGCACATGCCAGCGCCGCTCGCCGTCGCTGCCGTCGGGTAAGTAACGAAAAATTTGTTGCGCCAGGCGCACCGTTCGTCCTGACCGTTCGACGCTCACCAACGGATAGCCGGGCTGAAAAATCCAGCTGTCCATCAGCGCCCGCACCGGCTGCTTGGTCGACTCTTCCAACGCGTCCCATAGATCGGTGGTCTCGGCATTGCCGTAGGCATGCTTTTTCAAGTACAGCCGGATGCCGTCGCGAAACTTTTCCGCGCCCAAATACTGCTCCAACATGCGCAACACCGAGGCGCCCTTTTCGTAAGTGAGCACGTCGAACATGCCGGCCGCTTCTTCGGGCCGTTCGACGGGAAACTCGATGGGCCGGGTGCTCTTGAGGCCGTCCACTTGCATGGCGGCGGCGCGCGACACGGCGAAACTATCCCAGCGACGCCACTCAGGCTTCCAAGCGTCCACCGCGAGCATTTCCATGAAAGTCGCGAACGCTTCGTTCAGCCATAATCCATTCCACCACTGCATGGTGACCAGATCGCCGAACCACATATGGGCGTTTTCGTGCGACACCACATCGGCGACCCGCTCGAGCTCGGCGCGGGTGGCTTTGTCGGCGTCCACCAGCAACGCGGTCTCACGAAAAGTGATCGCGCCCAAATTCTCCATGGCGCCGGAAGCGAAATCGGGGATGGCGATCAAATCCAACTTATCGCCCGGATAGGCGATGCCGTAATACTGGCTGAAATGTTCCAGCGACGCCTTGCCGATGGCGACGGCGAAGTCAGCCAGGGCTTTTTTCCCCGGCACCGCGAGCACGCGCAGCGGCACGCCATCGGCGGTCACCGGCACGGTGGCTTCGAACTCGCCGACGATGAACGCCACGAGATAGGTCGACATCTTCATCGAATCGGCGAACACCACGGTTTTTTTGCCAGTGCCGGCGATGGTGCTTTCGCGCACCAGCGCGGCGTTAGAGATCGCCGTGAGTTTGTCATCGACCACCAAGGTTACTTGATAGACCGCCTTGAACGCCGGCTCGTCCCAGCAAGGAAACGCCCGGCGCGCGTCGGTGGACTCGAACTGAGTCGACGCCAGCGGTTTGTCCTGGCCGTCGGCGCCCTTGTAAACGCTGCGGTAAAAACCATGGAGCTTGTCGTTGAGCACGCCGGTAAACTGGATCTGTAGAGAATACGATCCCGGCGCCAAGGTGTCTGGAAAACTCAATAGCGCGCGCTCGTTTTCCTCATCCAACTGCGCGTTGCCATGGAGCACCGCGCCATCGGCGCGCCGGATCGACACCGCTTGAATCGCCAACTCAGCGGCATTGAGCACCACTTCGCGCACCGCCTCACGCACCTGCACGGCTATTTTCACCGCGCCAGCGAAAGTCCATTGGACCAAGTCGGGAGTCAATTTGATTTCGTAACGTTCGGGTATAACCGAGGTCGGTAAACGATGGGATCGCGATTGAGCCATGAATTTCTCCTGTAAGTCCTGATTCTGCTGAAAAACCCTATTGCAAATTTAGTATTCGCGCAACGAAAGCGCAGTGAGCATTGATAAAGGTAGCGGCAGACTTTAATTTGAATTCATGAGCGTACAACGGATGAGTTCACAGCGGAGTTTTTATCACACGGGTTTTG